>CAYWWM010000058.1:0-9811 GCA_964461735.1 uncultured Solibacteraceae bacterium
CCGCGAGTGCGAAGCGCGCAGCCGCGCACGACACCAACCGGTGGGCCCGTGGACGCCGGGCACCCCGGCACGCACCCGCGCGGCCGTGGCGCCGGGGCGGTAGGAGGCTGGTTGCAACAGGTTCATCCGCTGGGCCTGGGCCGCGAAGTATTTTCGCTTGAAGTCTTCGGAGTACTTCGAAGCGCCGCTGGCGCTGTAGCCGTTCTTGGCGTCGAAGGGATCGAGCGCCGGATTCCGCCGCGCGGGATTCGACTCATCCAGAATGGACGGGTTCAGGCTCCGCAGCCGCATGATGGGATTGCCCGGGTGGCCGTCCACCAGGATGATCCCGTCCGCAGGTGCGAGTCCCGCGAGGTTGCTTGCGCACCGGACGAGTTTGTTCGGTCCCTGGCAGACTGACGGTCCGTTTTCCGCGACCGCCTGATAGAAGCTCATCGTCACGCCCCCGCCGCTGTTTCCGAACAACACCACGCGCGGCACGCGCTGCACGTTCTTCAGGTAATTCACTCCTTGCGCCACGTCGAGCGGGATCAGCTCCCATTCCACGGAGGACTCGTTGTTGTGGAACCGGGAGTTCATGCACAGGACCGTGAATCCGCGTTTCGAGAATTCCGTGCAGGAGATATGCCGCATGTAATTGCCTTCGCGGTGCATCACGACGATGCCCACGCGCGGCGCAGGCCCCGAGTCCGGCTTGTAGAGCGCCCCCGTGACACCGTTCTGAAAGGGCACAAAGACCGGATTGCTCTGCGCAGACAACTGGGGGGCAGAGGACAAAAAGACCGCGCTAACCAGCGCCACGGCGGAATATCGAATCCCTGTTCTCATTCTGAAATCCCCCTTTCCCGGAGAAGAAGCGGCCTCGGTCCCTCTCATGGTCAGGAATGATACATGACCCAGAAACCTCGCTCAAGCTCCTCGATAGTTGTTCGTGGTTACGCTGTTGCCGGGCTCTAGACCTATAGTAGGATAACTGCTTCCGCCGCGTTTGTTTGACTATCTGCGGAGGCGCGCACGCATGAAGACGGAAGAATCTGCCGGCAAGGAGCGTGGGAAGCAAGACCGGCGCCAGAATCGCGTGCCCTATTCCGGCCTCGACCGGCTCAAAGGACCGTGGCGCGGCGAGAAACGCTGAGAAATAAGGCTTCCTCCGCGTCTCGTTCTGCCCTTCGCCAACGAATTCCTCGGGAACCAGCAAACCCTTTCTCGGCCTCACCACTCACTGTCGAGGGTTCCCCCGGAGATCGTCACGCATCCAGGCGACCTTCATAGGGAACAACTTCGCCATGCTCGACGAGCCGTTTGAGGAGTCTCAAGTACATTGCCCAACAGTAGCAGGACACCCGATAATGCTCGCTCGCCTGGGGCCACCCCGAATGGTGAAAGCGCACCCACGTTGCGCCCTCTTTCGGATCCAAGGCAAATCCCACGCGTGTCCCCAGCCAGTCTTCCTGCGCGCTGATCATTTGCAATTCAAACTCGGCGTTTGGAACGCATCGAGACACAATTGCGCGCCAATCATACGACGGGCCAAAACAGAGTTCGTACTCTGCTCCCTCCACGGGCTCTCCCGACGAGCGTTTCGTCCACCACCGATCCAGACCCGCCGGCGTGGATACGGCTTGAAACACCTGTGGGAGCGACGCCTGGATGGGAAAGTGATGAAATATGTCGGCCATTGCCTTGTGCACCCCTCCCCCGCTTCGGTTTGCAACACCAGCGCGTGGACCATTCCCGCTGCTGTCCTTGTGCCCCCGATCTTGCTCTACAGACGGACGATCTTCTCCATGCGATACGCCCGAAAGGCGTTGCGCGTGTCCACGATGCGGCGCGCGCTGCGGGCGATGGCCGCGTAATCGAACGCGGAGTGGTCCGTGAGCAGGACGACGCAGTCGGCGCGGCGGCAGGCTGCGAGGACCGGCTGAGAGCGGAGCTCCGCGCCGTCGAGTTCGACGCGCGGCACCAGGGGGTCGCTGTAGGAGAGGCGCGCCCCCAGGCGCAGCAGCAGCGTCAGCACGTCAAGGGCGGGCGACTCGCGCACGTCGCTGGCGTCCTTCTTGTACGCCACTCCCAGCAAGTGAACGCGGGCGTTCCTCGCGGCCTTGCCGCTCTGATTCAGCACGGCCTGGATCTTATTCACGACAAAGCGCGGCATGGCGCCGTTGATCTGCCCGGCCAGCTCGATAAAGCGGGCCTCGGCGCCTTCCATCTTGGCTCTCCAGGACAGGTAGAACGGGTCCACCGGAATGCAGTGCCCGCCCAGGCCCGGCCCCGGAAAGAACGGCATGAACCCGAACGGCTTGGTGGCCGCCGCCTCGATCACTTCCCAGACGTCAATCTTCATCATGTCGCACAATAAAGCCATCTCGTTCGCCATCCCGATGTTGATCGAGCGGAAAGTGTTCTCCAGCAGCTTGACCATCTCGGCAACCTTGGTCGAGGAAACCGGCACGACGGTCTCGAGGGCCTGGCGGTAGAACATCGCTCCCAGCTCAGCGCAGACCGGAGTAACCCCGCCGACCACTTTGGGGATGTTACGCGTTGTGAACCGTTGGTTGCCGGGGTCCACGCGCTCCGGCGAAAAACAGAGGAAGAAGTCGCGGCCGGCCACCAGGCCGTTCTCCGCCAGCCGCGGGAGAATCAGTTCCTCCGTCGTGCCGGGGTACGTTGTGCTTTCCAGAATCACCATCAGGCCGCGATGCAGATGCTTCTGAATCTGTTCCACCGCCCCCAGAATGAACGAGAGGTCCGGGTCCTTGGTTTTCCGCAGCGGCGTTGGCACACAAATGTTGACGGTATCGAGGCGGGCGATTTCGCCGTAGTCGGTCGTGGCGCGCAGCAGCCCATCCTGGGTCAGCCGCGCGACTTCTTCCGAGGGTACGTCGCTGACGTACGAATTGCCGGCGCGAATCGCTGCGACTTTCCGCGCATCCACGTCAATGCCGGTCACACGAAACCCGGCGCGCGCGAATTCGGTCGCCAGCGGCAGCCCAACGTAGCCGAGCCCGACGATGCCGACGTGAGCCGTATGATTGGAAATCTTGTTCCGGAGTTGCGCCGCCGCATCCGGCTTCCTGCGCGAGCGTCCAATATCCCGTTTCGCTCTTGCTACGCTGGCTTTCATCAGTCTCCTTTTCAACAACGAGGGAGCGTTCTTCTGTTCCCTGTTCCCTGTTCCCTGTTCCCTGTTCCCTGTTCCCTGTTCCCTGTTCCCTACTCCCTACTCCCTGCTTCCCACTCTATGCCGCCGGATGTGCCGCGGATAGAGTCCGCCCAGTTCCGCCAGCATTTTCCTGGCGGTGGCGTGCGTGCGCCGCGTGATCTGCTCGACGTTCATTCCGAGGGCGGGCGGGTGCGAGGGCAGGTTGTCGAAGATGTCCGTCAAAATCCGCGACGCCATCGCCGTGGTCGTTACCGCGGCTTTCGCCGGATCGCCCGCCTGCTCGATAGCCCACGCCACGTTTCGCGGCACATCCACGCCGAGCCACTGCAGGAACTCGACGTCCCGCAGGTTGGTCACCGGTGCGAAGCTCAGGAAAATCCGCACGTCGAGTCCGTTCAGCGCTTGCAGCAGGTCCACCGTGTCGTTGGGATCGAACAAGACCTGCGTTGTGAAGAACCGCAGGCCTTGCTCGTACTTGCGGCGAATCCGCGCCGCTTCGCGCGAGCGGCTGGGAATCGTAATCCCTCCCAGGAGGAAGGCGAGCCCCGCCTCCGACGCCATGGCCGCCGCCTCGAGAACGCTCGGCCCCGGATACTGGGCCGCTCCCGACTCGCCCCCGACCAGAACCACGTTCCGGACTCCGTATTTCTCGTAGGTTTCCTTGAGCCAGTCGCGCTGCACATTCGCCGTTTCTCGCACCGTGACGCGGTTGACGATGGTCTCCACGCCCGCCGCTTCCTGGATGGCCCGCGCAAACACGCGCGGCTCGATGCGCTCCGGCAGGCGCGCGCGGCGCTTGCCCTGGCGAGACTCCTCGATGATCTCCGGGATGTTGATTGCATCCACCGTTCCGGCGAGGTCGCGCACCAGCTCGAGCTGCGCTTCGAGCTCCGCCGAGGCGCCCGCTTTCGGCGGGATCAGCTCGTAAAGAATCACCGGCTGCGCCGGGTTCCGAATCTTTTCCTGCAGGTTCATATTCGCAACTGTCCGATGCGGCCTTCCATGATATAACGAAACCACCAAGCGGCGGTGTTTAGGTGTTAGGTGTTAGGTGTTAGGTGTTTAGGTGTTAGGTGAAAACGCAAGCTGTTGCCGGAATCTGATCTAGCAGCGGCGGAACCAAATAGGCCCGATTCCGGACTCAGCATCTTCCGCATTCCGAATTCCGTATTCCTGATTCCGCAATCCGCATTCCGGATATTCCGGATTCCAGATTCCGACAAACTTGGGCCGGGTCGGAAATAGCTCCGCAGTCACCCACCTCTTTCAGAATCCGGAATCTTTTCGGAATCCGGAATCTGGAATTTGGGATTTGGAGATTCCCTTCCGCATAGAGGTACAATACAAAGTATGAGGCAATGGATTCTCGCAGCCCTGGTTTTTTCCTTCCTGAACGGTTCGGCGCCGGCTCAGGACCGCGCCGCCGAACCGAGGGCCGATGAAGAGATTCGCCGCACGCTCGAGAAGATCACCCGCGTGTACCATGAGGCCGCGAGTCAGTTGGCCGACCCCGTGGATCCGGAACAGGCTGTCTACGCCGGAGCCATACGCGGGGCGCTCGCGAATCTCGATCCATTCTCCGTGTTCCTCGATTCCGGCCAATTTGCGGCTTTCCAGCAACAGCAGCGCGGCGTGCAGCAAGGGTTCGGGGCCGTGCTGAGTTTGCAGGCAGGCCAAGTAACCGTGCTGCAGGCGATTCCGGGGGCGCCCTTTGCGCGGGCGGGCCTGGGCCCGGGCGACCGTATCATCCGAATCAACGGGCACCGCATCGCAGCGATGGGTTTGCGCGAACTGGTCGAAGTGCTCCAGGCCGCCCGCTCCGGCCGCGTACAACTTTCCGTGATCCGCGGCAGCCAGGTCGTACCCGAAGACTTTGATCTGGACCCGTCGGAAGTGCCCACCGCCACCGTGGACAAGAAATTCATGATCGAGCCTGGTGTCGGGTACTTGCATGTGGCGCACATCGAGCAGAGCACGCCCGGGGAGATCGAGGCCATTCTGACGGAATGGGGGAGGGGGAATCTGCGCGCGCTGCTGCTCGATCTGCGCGGCAATCCAGGCGGGTCTCTGGAAGCGGCCGTGGCCACCGCGGGCTTGTTTCTGCCCAAGGGCTCCGGGATCACGACCGTGCGCGGGCGCGCGATGCCCGCGCGAGAATACCGGGTCGAGCGGGAACCGCTGGCGCCTTCCCTGCCCGTGGTGGTGATCCTGGACCGGAGGTCGGCCAGCGCGGCGGAAATCATAGCGGCGGCGTTGCAGGAGCACGACCGCGCGTGGCTGGTGGGGGAGGCCAGTTTCGGCAAGGGCGTAGTCGAGACCGTCATGCCGCTCGCCGAAGGCACGGCTCTGGTTCTTACGGTAGCCCGTTATCTCACGCCCTCCGGACGTTCCGTACAACGGCCCTTGCCCGGAACCGCGTTGGCTGGTATCCTAAGTGGGACGGATAAAGTCTTTACCACCGGACGCGGCCGCCCGCTCGCTGAACTGGGGGGCGTGGAACCGGACCAGAAAGCGGAATCCTGGCGGCTGGACCCGTGGGCGCGCTTTTTGGAAGAGAGCACGGCGTTCATCAATTTCGCGCAGCGCCATTTGGAACGCCGCGGGAGGATTGGCGAGGACTTCGTCGTGGGGGATGCCCTGATCGAGGATTTCCGCCGGTTCTTGCAGGACTCCGGCGTGGTGATTCCTCCCTCGTGGCAGGACCACGCGCTGTTTTTCAAAGCGCGCATCCAGACCGAGTTGTTCAATCTGGTGTTCGGAATTACGCGCGGGGATGAAGTCGAGGTAAAGGCGGACCCGCAAGTGCAAGCGGCCCGGCAAGCCATCGAGCGGGCGCGCGAATTGCTGGCTGCGGGAGCCGTCGCCGGATTGCAGGAACGCCCGAAGCCGTAACAGGTCTCCGGACCGCTGTTGCGGGACCGAAATTGGGGAAAACCCACAAGAGAGAGGAGAGGAAAGTGCTTACTAGGCGATCGCAAAACCTGTTGGGATGGGCGGGAATCATAAGTCTGTTCGGGTTGCTCGCTTCGACTGCGGCGGCCAAGAACAATTTGAACTGCACGGTCGTGGACGAGACCGGCAAGCCGATTGCCAGGGGCGAAATGGTGCTCACGGCGGCCGCCGGCGGGAAGGAAAATAAGCGCAGGACCAACGACCGGGGAGAGGTCGAGTTCAAGGGATTGGACGACGGCACGTATCGGCTCCGGGGTGACATGGACGGCTACGTGGTCTCGCCATCGGCTCCCATGGAACTCTCCGGAAACGTCACCAAGCCGTGCAGCTACACGCTCATGAGCGCTCCCTACGCCAATCGGCTGCTCGAGGAAGTCCTGCAGTTGACCCAGCAGAAAAAACTTGCCGAGGCGGAGCAAAAGGGGCAACGAGTCGTCGAGATTCTTCCTGGAGAGTCCGGCTCCCACTATGTCCTCGCCGTGGTGTATGCCTCCGGGGGCAAGGAAACCGAAGCGGTGGCGGCGATCCAGAAGGCCGCCGAGCTCAGTCCGGAGAAGTTTAAGGACCGGGTCAAGGTGGTTCACATGAGCGCCATCAGCGTGCAGGCGGACCAGTTGATGGCCAAGAACGACTTCAACGGCGCTATTCAGAAATATGAGGCGATGTTGAAAGTGGACCCGGCGGAGCCGATCGCGTACTACAACATGGCCGTCGCCTACGGCCGCGCCAACAAGATGAACGAAGCGATTACGGCCATTGACAAGGCCATCGCCTTGAAGCCCGGAGACGCCGAAATGCAGCAGATGAAGGTCCGGCTGCAGGACATGTTCTTGAAGTCGCTCAACCAGGAATTGAAAGCGCCCTGAGACGCCGCAAACTTGGAACTCCCGCCCGCACGCCGTTCTTGACGCGGCGCGCGGCGCAAGCTTATGATAAAACCAGCAGGGTGTGAACGATTTTGAGTCGAGTCAGCCCAAGAAGGAACAGGAAGAACAGGAAGGAAAAGGAGACGGGATGACAAAACTAGCTTCGGCGAGTGTTGTTGTAGCCGTTTTTGGCTTGAGCCCCGTCGGCTTCGCCCAGACCAGCCCGACGAAAGTGGCCATTATTAACATTCAGGCCGCCATTGCGCAGAGCAGCGACGGGCAGGCAGCCGCGCGGCAGCTCCAGACCAATTTTGGCTCGAAGCGCACCGAGCTCGAAACGATGCAGAAAGAGATCACGGATCTCCAGACCCAGTTGCGGAATCAGCAGAGCACGCTCAGCGAAGACGCCAGAAGCCGGCTGATGCGCAGCATTGACGACAAGACCAAGGCGTTCAACCGCGCCAATGAGGACGCCACGGCGGACTTCCAGCAGGCCGAGCAGGAAGCCATCAACGAAATCGGGCGGAAGATCATCGGCGTGATTGACGAGTACGCCAAGAAGAACAGCTTCGCGGTCGTTCTCGACGTATCCTCTCCGCAAACGCCGGTGCTGTACGCGGACGCGGCGATTGACATCACGCCGGCCGTGATCGAGTTGTACAATCAGACCACGGCCAAGCCCGCGGCGAGCACTGCGCCGGCTGCTCCCGCCACGCCTGCAGCCGCTCCGGCGACTCCGGCGCCCGCTGCCGCTCCCGCCACGCCGCCGCCTGCCGCCCGCCCCCCTGCTAATCCGTAAGTCAAGGCACCCGGAGCCTGCCAGCTCCGGGTGCTGTACCACTCCTCCCTCCCCTCAGTTGTTTGACCCGAGTGAGAGATTCCGCTCCCGGTCTGTGAGGAAACCAATTGCACCGCTGCTGCTGCCTATGCTAACGTGCAGCGCGTGCTCCGAACGGTCCCCCGGAGCGTGCCTGGTGTGGGAGAAGAGATCATGAAACCAATGGCGATTCTGTTATTCGTGTGTTCCGTTTGGGCGGCTACCGCGGAGGCAACCACGCTGACGCGGCTGGATCTTGACGATCTTACGGCCGAGTCCTCGGCGGTGGTCTACGGCAAGATCGTGGCCAGCCGCGTCGAGTGGAACCGCAACCGCACTTTGATTTACACCGTCTACACGGTGCTGGCGCAGGAATACTGGAAGAGCGCGCTGGGCCCGGTGTTCGAGCTCCACGAACCGGGGGGCGAGCTCGACGGGCTTGGCATGAGCATCGCGGGCGTCCCTACGTTCACCGTCGGGCAGGAGGCGGTTCTGTTCGTCTGGACCGACAAGCACGGACTGCACCAGGTGACCGGCTTCGAGCAAGGGTCGTTCCCGGTCCGCGCGGACCCGCAGACCGGAACCAAGGTGATTGACCGGGCGGTCCGTCTGGGTTCGGTCCGGACCGCCAATGCGGCTGCCGCTCCGTCGAGCCGCTTTCTAGCGCAGTTCTTCCGGCAAGTCCGTTCCTCGGCAGAACTGGCCCGCCAACGGAAAGCCGCACAATAGGAGTCAATGGGACCAATGCCAGCAATGATGAGACCGACCTATTTATCCGCGCAACTTCGTGGAATCCTTCTGATCCTGGTTTGTGCTGGGTTGGCCCGTCCCGGGTTCGGCGGCGCCAATCAGCGCACCCTGCTGGGAGAGCCTTTACGTTGGCGATCGAATACAGAAATTCCTTACGCCGTCAATCCCGGCGGGATTCCGGGGTTTGCGGGAGAATTGGAGCGGCTGGTGGTTCGCGGGGCGGTCAATGACGCCTTTCGCGCCTGGGCGGAGACTCCCGGCGCGGCGGTTGGCTTCACGGGAGGAGGAAGCTCATCACTCACGCTCGGCTGCCCCGACGGCGTGAACCTGGTGACCTTCCAGGACAACCAAACCATCTCCTTCCCTCCCGGAGTTCTGGCCTTTGCGAATGTGACTTTCGCCCCTGGCGCGGGCCTGATTAATTCGCCCACGTCAGCCGCTTGTCCACAAAGCCGGCAATACAACGCGGAATTTGCCGGAGAAATATTGGAAGTGGACATCACCTTCCACCCGAATCCTGGCAGCTCGCCGTTTTCTCCCGTGGGCGCCAACAACACGATTGACCTGATTGCGGTGGCGATCCATGAGGCAGGCCACTTCCTGGGGTTGGACCATTCGGGCGTGTTCAGTGCCATCATGAATCCGTTCTCGCAATCGGGCGCGGGGATCGCGAGCCGGACCGTGGAATCGGACGATGCGATCACGATCACGTCGCTCTATCCGCTGCCCACCTTTGCGCCGTCTCACGGCTCGATTGCGGGCACGATCACCACCTCCGGGGGCGCTCCCTTGAAATCGGCGAACGTCGTCGCCTTCAGCACCACGGGAGGAGTGCCGGTCGGCTCGCAGTTGAGCGGCGCCGACGGCCGCTACAGCATTGACGGACTGCCCCCCGGCAATTATCACGTCTTCGTCGAACCGCTGGACGGGCCGATCAGCCTCTCGAACTTTCCCGGTTTTTACATCAGCGGTTCGTCTAACTTCGCCACTACGTTCCTTCCGGCCGCCGGAGCCTTTACCACGGTCCCCGTAAGCGCCGGCCAGGCGGCGACCGTCAACATCGCGGTCGCGGACCGCTCCGCCAGCACGCTGAACGTGGACAACCTCGGCCTCATCACCGTCTCAGGGAACACAACTTCGTTTCAGTTTGGCGCATCGCCGCTCTTTCTGCCGCGGGATCGCCAATACCAAATCTTCGTGACGGATGCCAATAACCAGGCCGGCGACGCTAACCTCACCGCGTTTGGAAGCGGCATCACGGCC
>CAYWWM010000059.1:0-9708 GCA_964461735.1 uncultured Solibacteraceae bacterium
CGCCGCAGCCGGATGATTTCTTCGTAAATATCCATCTGCGCCTATGATAGCGCAGCGGGAGGAGCGGTTTCAACGTGCTGCGGCCCTTTGCCCTTTACGAGGCTTCGCCCGTGGGTTTCTCCTCCAGCGCATACGCAATGGCCTGCTCCAGCGTCATCGAACGGCCCTGTCCCCAGGCAGTCTGGAACGCTTCTTCGCCCAGCGCTGCGCGCACCGCCGTTACGGTTTGGTTATATTCGGTCCTTTCAACTGGCGGGAGGGGAGCGCCCAAACCTTCGCGTAGAGCTTCCGCCGCGCCTAAAAGGAAGGCCGCCCGGTCTGGTTTTCCTTGAATCTGCGCCAAGTAGGCGAGACTTTCGAGCGACCATGTGATTGGTTGCTTACGGCCCAATTCTCGCCTCATCAGTAGGCTTTCTTCATAGAAAGTCCATGCCGACTCAAATTGACCCTCCCGTCGGGCTACATCGCCCAGGCTGTGGAGCGAACCAGCCACAGCTCGCCTAATCCCCTGTTGCCGGCCTATCGTTAAACTTTCTTCGTAGAGAGCGCGGGCCGACTGATTGTCGCCCTGCACATAGGCCACCTCCGCAAGAAGGGAAACTCCGAACGCGATGTCTGCCTTAATTCCCAGCTCTCGCGCAATCGTCAGGGCTTGCGCTATAAAGGAGCGCGCCGAAGCATGGTCCCCCTGGCGAGCAGCTATGTTCCCCAAACCCATCAGGCTATCCATGAGATCGCGCCGGTTTCCCAACTCTCTTCTGATCGCTAAACTTTCCTCCGCCATGGACCGCGCCAGACCGTAATCGCCCTGCATCAATGCAACAGATCCTAACCAAGCGAGGTCGGCTGCGATGCGCCGCCTGTTCCCCAACTCCCGTTGAACCGCTAAGCTCTCCTGTAACCGTGAGCGCGCTAGAGGATAGTCCCCGTAGTCGCTGGCGCTCCTGCCCAGATGCCCCACGCACAGGGCAATCCCGGGCTTGTTTCCCAACTCTCGCTCGATGGTTAAGGCCTCCTCGACTTGTGAGCGCGCCAAAGCATAGTTGCCCTCATAGGCGGTCACAGCCGCTAGCTGGTTGAGGCAGGTGGCGACGCCTTGCTTGTTTCCTATTTCTCGCTGAATCAGGAGGCTTTCCTGAAAGAGTGCGCGTGCCGCATCAGATTCGGCCCGCCCGAAGGCCGCTGCCCCTAGGAAGAGGAGGGAGGCGGCGATGGCCGCCTTATTTCCCAACTCCCGCCCGATAGTCAACGCTTCCTCCAGCGCGGCTCGTGCTGCAACAGTGTCCCCTTGCATAACCGCTACCGAACCCAGGGCATTCAGAGAGAACATGAGTCCCGCTCGGTTTCCCACCGCCCGCCTGATCTCTATGCTTTCCTCCAATTGCGACCTGGCTGGAGCGTAGTCTCCCTGGCGTCCCGCCAACCAACCGGCTCCTTGAAGGGCGTTCGCTCGGCTAGCCGTGCGAGCCGCAGAGGCCGGGAGTGCCAGCGCCGCTGCCAGCCATTCCCTTCCTTCCCCGATATAACCCCGGCTATCCCAATAATCAACCATGGTACCCACCAGCAGGAGAGCAATTTCCGGATCGCTGACGAGGGTCCATTCTAATGCAGCACGAATATTGTCGTGCTCCGCATCCCACCGGTCCAGCCAGATCGCCTGTTCCGGGCCGGTCAACTTCTCATCTGCCTTCTCCGCGAACGCCAGGAAGAATTGGGCGTGCTTGCGCCGCACGTTCTCTCCCGCCCCGCTCTCTGTCAATCGCTCCCGCCCGTACTGCCGAAGCGTTGCCAACAGCCGGTACCGCGCGGCTTCCCCGCCGCCCTGTTCCACAGCGACGAGCGATTTATCCACTAACTGTGCCAGCAAGTCCAGCACTTCGGCCTGTTCCATCCCCTCGCCCGCACAGACCGCCTCCGCCGCCTCCAGCGTCCATCCGCCCGCAAACACCGAAAGCCGCTGCCAGAGTTTCTGCTCCTTCTCGGAAAGCAGTTCGTAGCCCCAGTCCACCGCAGCCCGCAGGGTCTGCTGCCGGGGCAAGGCCGTCCGGCTGCCGCCGGTCAGCAAGCGGAACCGATCCTCCAGACGGGCATTGATTTGCTCCACGGACAACACCTTCACCCGCGCCGCCGCCAGCTCGATGGCGAGCGGGATGCCGTCCAAGCGATGGCAAACCTGGGCCAGAGCGGGTGCGTTTTGGTTTGTCGTGATGAAGGTTGGCAGAGCAGCGATCGCGCGGTCAATGAAAAGGCGCACGGCTTCATACTGTGTCAGACGCTCCAGCGATGGCAGGTGTTCGGGATCCGGCGACGCGAGAGAAGGAAGCCGCCAAGTAGTCTCCCCGCCAATACCCAGAACTTCGCGGCTCGTCGCCAGAATCCGGAGATTCGCGCAGGCGCGCAGCAATGAGTCACAGAGTTGGGCGCACGCCGAAACCAGATGCTCGCAGTTGTCCAGGACGAGCAGTAGTTTTTTCGGACCCAGGTACGCCGTCAGCGTATCCCCCAATGGGTGGCCCGGTTCCTCGCGGACGCCGAGCACAGTGGCAATCGCCTGCGCCAACAAGGTGGGTTCGAACAGCGGCGCCAAATCTACGAACCAGACCCCGTCGGGGTATTCTTCCAGCAGGTCGGCGGACGCCTGGAGCGCGAGGCGCGTCTTGCCGCAGCCGCCCGCTCCGGTGAGTGTGAGCAGACGAGTCGTCGAGAGCAGGCGCTTCACCTCCGCCATTTCCTCCTCTCGCCCGATGAAGCTGGTCAACTGCTGCGGCAGGTTGTTCGGTTGTGTGTCCAGGGATTTCAGAGGTGGGAAATCGGTCGGCAGGCCTGGATACAGTACCTGGAATACATGTTCGGGGCGGCTCAAATCCTTGAGGCGGTGGAGCCCCAAGTCACGCAGGCTGGCCCCCTCTGGAAGGACGTCGCGCACCAGTTCATAGCTGGCTTGCGAGAGCAGCGTTTGCCCGCCGTGGCCAATCAGCAGACGCGCAACACGATTGACCGGGGGACCGAAGTAGTCTCCGTCGCGCTCCTCCGCCGCACCGGTGTGCACCGCGATTCGCACCTGGAGGAGTTCTTTCTCTTCCCCCGCGTTAGTCAGCGCGTGTTGAGCTGCGACGGCAGCTGAGAGGGCATCCGACGCCTTGGAGAACGCGGCGCAGAAGGCATCGCCCACTGTTTTGAAAACATAGCCGCCATTCCGTTCGATGGCCTCCCGCATCAAGAGGTCATGCCGTTGGAGGGCAGACTTCATGGGGTTGGCGTGCTGCTCCCATAGCTTGGTGCTGCCCTCGATGTCGGTGAAGAGGAACGTGACCGTTCCCGTAGGTACACCGGGCATGGGCCGCCTCCTCAGCGGATCAATCACTCATGCACTCAGGTTTCACCCTATGCCCGCTCCCTCACGGTCGCGGCTCTGATTGTACTGGCCAACGCAGGCTCACGCCCCCCCAGCCGGGACGCGCTCGATGGTGACTTTCTGCATGACGACGGGCGTGCGCGGCTTGTCGTTGGCGTCCTTCGGGACGCGGGCGATTTTTCTGACGATGTCCATGCCTTCCGTCACCTGCCCGAAAATCGTGTGCTTATTGTTGAGGAAGTCGGTGTTGACCTCGGTGATGAAGAACTGGCTGCCGTTGGTCCCCGGGCCGGCGTTGGCCATGGCTAGGCGGCCGGGCTTGTCGAACTTCAGGTTGGGCTTGAACTCGTCCTGGAACCGATATCCCGGACCGCCCATTCCGGTCCCGGTGGGGTCGCCGCCCTGGATCATGAATTCGGGGATGACGCGGTGGAAGACGAGTCCGTCGAAGTAGCGCGTCTTCTTGGTCTCGCCCGTGCGAGGATCTTTCCATTCCTTGGTTCCCTCGGCCAGGTCCACGAAATTCTTTACCGTAACCGGAGCGTCATTGGGAAAGAGTTCCACAACGATCCTGCCCTGGTTGGTTTCAAAGATGGCGTACATGCCCGGCCTGCGCTGGCTCTGCGCCAGCGCGGAAGGGGTGAAGCCAGCCATGGCGAGTGCCACGACGAAATATCCCAGCATCGCAATCTTCCAGTCCATGAATCCTCCTGCGCGCCGCGCCGCGTCCGGATCGCAAGAGATCGCAGGAATCGCGGGAGCGAGCGGCTTGTTGGTTTGCAGATCTGTCCCGCTCGGGCCGGGCAGAGGGCGGAACGCCGCACGGCCACGGGCCGGAGCAAAATCCGCTCGCTGCCGACAAGGGCAGCACACGACGATTATCCCGGTCGGCGAAAAGGCGTGTCAACCCCAATTTTTGTTGCAACGCCGAAATAAATTCCTTATCATCCGCAATCGAAGAGGCGCAGTCAAAGAGCCGCATGCCAAAGGAGACAAGTTGCTTGCGGCGAGACGACGGGCGTAACACCGACGGAACGAACGATGAGCAGCATTCCACACTCGGTGGGAGAAGGCTACAGCCGCAAGCAAGTCCTGCGCATGCTGGGCTTGAGCGACCGGCAACTGGCTGCCTGGGAGCGGCAGGGGCTGCTTGTGCCTCGGACTGGGGTGCGGGCTGCAGACACCGGAAAGGAGCTTCCCGAGCCATCCTCCGCGGGAAAGACTCGTGTCGCTTCCGGCCCGGCGGCGGATAGTGTCTATACGTTCTCCGATCTCGTCTCTTTGCGGACACTCCTCCAGTTGCGAAAGGAAGGCGTGCCCGCGGCCCGCATCCGCTCGCTTCATGCTGCTTTGAAGGAAAAACTCAGGGGGGTCGAAAACCCGTGGAGCGAGTTGCACGTCCAGAAGCGCGGAAAGCGCCTCTGGGTCCAATTTCAGGGCATCCCACTGGAGCCGATGACCGGGCAACTCCTGCTCGAATACGCCCCGAAGGACCCGACGACGGTTCGCAAATTGGAGAAGCCTGTGCGCCCCCGGGGGCGGGGAGAGACGGATGGGAAAGCCCTCGCTGACCGTTTTTTCCGCGCCGGACTGCGCTACGAGGAGCGCAAGGAATCCCTGCCGAAGGCCATCCGCGCTTACCAGAAAGCCATTGGACTCGACTCTCACGCCGCAGGCGCCTGGATCAACCTGGGGACTGTGTTCTACAATCTCGGAAAGCTCGACGAGGCCGAGCGCTGCTACCGCGCCGTGCTTGCCTTCGATGCGAACCACGCGCTGGCGCACTTCAATCTCGCCAACGTATTCGACGAGCGGCGGCAGTGGGAGAAAGCGCGGCGGCAATACGAGGAAGCCATCCGGCTCAGCCCCCATTCGCCCGACCCGCATTACAATCTCGCCCTGGTCTATGACAAATTGGGGCTGCACGGCCGCGCCCGCCGGCAGTGGATCGAGTACTTGAAGCACGATCCGCACAGCCAGTGGGCCGTCTTTGCCCGCCAGCAGCTCGCGAAAACTGCGTGGCGGCTGGTTCCCCGGCTGGAATCCTCGCCCGGCGAAGAGTAGGACGCGCCCGCCCGGCATCATCCTGTTCGCGCAAACCGGTTCCGGCGCTGGTACACTGGTAACCGGAGGCGAAGCATCGTGCCGCCGGTGGTCGAACTGGTTGAGGCGAGCAGGGCGTATCCCGCCGATGGCAGCGCCGTGTACGCGGTGCGGGAAGCGAACCTGGCCCTCGAGGCGGGCTCGTTTACCGCCATCGTGGGCCGCAGCGGCTGCGGCAAAAGCACGCTGCTCAACCTGGCGGGGGCGGTGGACCTTCCCACGAGCGGGGAAGTCTGGATCGGGGAGCAGTCCACGCTCCGCATGACCGACGGCGAGCTGAGCCGCTTGCGCCGCACCCGCATCGGCTTCGTGTTCCAGTTTTTCAATCTGCTTCCGACGCTGACGGTCGCCGAGAACGTCGCGGTGCCGCTCTGGCTGGACCGCAAGGACGGAGGCGAGACCACGCGGCGCACGGCGGAGCTGCTCGGGATGGTGGGGCTGGCGCACAAATCCCGCCTCTTCCCGCATCAGCTTTCCGGCGGCGAGATGCAGCGGGCGGCCATTGCGCGCGCCTTGGTCCATGAGCCGGATTTGCTGATCGCGGACGAGCCGACCGGAAATCTCGACAGCGGCAACGCCGAGGCTGTGCTGCGGCTGCTCAACCGCATCAGCCGCGCGAGGGGCCGCACGGTGCTGATGGCCACTCACAGCCGCGAGGCCGCCGAATTCGCTTCCCGCGTTCTGTCCATGCGGGACGGCCGGCTGCTGGTTCCCTGACAGCTCATGCCCAAGCTCAAACAAGTTTTGTATGCTCCGAATCAGCTCACGCTGTTGCGCTTGATCTTCATTCCCTTTGTCATCGTCTCCATCGTCGTCGAAGAATACGGGACGGCGTTCGCGTTGGTGCTGGTGGCGGGGATCAGCGACGGCCTGGACGGCCTGCTGGCCCGTCGGCTCGGTCAGCAGACCGACCTGGGGAGGTATCTCGACCCAATCGCCGACAAGCTGCTTCTGACGTCTTCATTCCTGGTCCTCGGCCTGGAGCGCCGCATTCCACTCTGGGTTGTGATCCTGGTTCTGAGCCGCGATATCATCATTCTGGTCACTGCCTTGGTTATGGTGCTTACCACCTCGGTCCGAGACTTCCGGCCAAGTCTGTACGGAAAAATCAATACGGTCGGACAGGTGGCGACGGTCCTCGCCACGCTCCTGCTGCTGCTGTACCCGCGTGCAGCGCTTCTCTGGCTCCAAGAAGGCTCCATATACACGACGGCAATCTTCACTGTGGTTTCCGGTCTCCACTATGCCTTTGCCACCGCCGAACGGCTCCGGCGCCTGGAACGAACCCCGTGATTCCCAGATGCGATCCGTGGTATTTTTCAAGCGCGTGCGGTTGGCATTTCGCCGATATGATCTGCTGGGGGTAGAGTTGAGAGTCTGCAGAGCCTGAGGGAGGGATTCGGCAAATCGGAATCTGACGCATGAGTGACAGGGACGAATTAGGTGTCTTGATCGTGGACGACCAGGAAATGGTCCGGGGGATCTGCCGGCAGGTGGTGGAGTCGCTCGGCTACCATCCCTTCCTGGCGGAGTCCGGTTCCCAGGCGCTGGAAGTTCTCGAACAGCAGCCCGTGGACGTCATCATCGCCGATATCCGCATGCCCGGGATGAGCGGCATCGAGTTGCTCGAGCGGATCAAGGCCGGCCATCCCCGGATTGAGGTCATCATCATGACCGGCTACGCCAGCGTGCCTTCGGCGGTGCAGGCCATGAAGCTCGGCGCAGCCGATTACATCGTCAAGCCGTTCAGCTCGGAGGAAATGAAGCTCTTGCTCGGGCGGATCGCGGAGACCCTCGATTTGAAGGATGAAAACCGCTATCTCCGCGAGCGGCTCCGTTCGCGGCACAGTCTGGGCCGCCTGGTGGGACACTCCCAGCAGATGCAACAGGTTTTCAAGCTGATTCAGCGCGTCGCCCCCAGCCACGCCCCCGTGCTGATCCGGGGCGAAAGCGGGACGGGCAAGGAATTGGTCGCCCGCTCGATCCATGAAAGCGGCCCCTGGCGCGAAAAGCCGTTTGTCCCCGTAGACTGCGGCGCGCTGGCCCCGACGCTGATCGAGAGCGAATTGTTCGGATACGTGCGCGGCGCCTTTACCGGCGCGGTCCAGAGCAAGGAAGGCCTGTTGCAGACTGCCGAGGGAGGGACCTTGTTTCTCGATGAAGTGGGTGAGCTGCCGGTGGAGTTGCAGACCCGGCTGCTGCGCGCCATTCAGGAGAAGGAATTTCGTCCCGTCGGCAGCACCAAGCGGGTTCCGTTGGACGCGCGGATTCTGGCGGCCACCAACCGGGACCTCGAAGCGGTGGTCCGGCAGGGCAGCTTCCGCAAGGAGCTTTACTTTCGACTGAACGTGGTCACGATCGCGCTGTCTCCCTTGCGCGAGCGAAAAGTGGACATCCCGCTGCTGGCGGAGCATATCCTGCAGCGGCTGGCCGAATCGCAGCGCGACGGCCGGCGCCGCGCGCGCTGGACCATTGCGTCGGAGGCGCTCGACCGGCTGCTGGCGTATGACTGGCCGGGGAACGTCCGGGAGCTGGAAAATTGTCTGGAGCGAGCCGTCACGCTCGGCTCCGGACCGCTGATTCGTCCCGCCGACCTCCCGTCGAATATCCAATCTCCTTCTCCGCCCAGCAAGGCGGCCTTTCCCGAAAGCGTCATCCCGCTCGAAGAAATGGAGCGGCAGGCCATCCTGCGGGCGCTGGCCGGCGCGGGCGGCGACAAGCTGCTGGCCGCCCGACGGCTTGGAATCGGCAAAACAACCCTCTATCGAAAATTGCGAAAATACCAGGAGTAGTAGACTTATGGCTGCTCCCGCGAAAGTTCTAATCAGCGGCAAGAAGGGAAAGCTCCAGGACGCCGTGGCCGCGGCTCTGGCGGGCCGAGGCGGCTTCCTGCTGGAGGTTTTTCCGCCGGGACCCCGGCTCCTGGAGCTGGCGCGGTCCGGGTCATACGCTGCGGTGATCTTCGTCCTGGGAAGCGAGCAGGACGTCGAACCGGTGCGCTGGGTGATCGAAAGCAATCCCTCCCTGCCGCTGCTCGCGGTTCTTCCCGGAGGAAACGCAAAGGTTCGCAAGGACCTGCGGGCGGAGGGTGTTTCCGAAGTGATTTCTACGGGAGAACTTCCGCCCGCCGAGCTGCGGCGACTGTTGCGGCAGCGACTGACCACGCTGCTGTCCAATTCGCAGGCTTCCGGAGACGTGGCCATCACGACCGACCTCCATAGCATTCGATCTGCGCTCACGGCGATTCAGGGGCAGGCCGAACTTGTGCTGGCTAAGCTGCGCGGGTCCCCCACCCGGCGGGAGCCGCTGCAGGAGATCGTGCGCGAGGTCACGGAAGTCGAAAGTCTGCTGCGCCGCATCGAGCGGAAGGTAAAGCCGCGCGGCCCGCTCCCCCCCCTGCGCCCCCAATGACGATCGCGCTCGACGCCACCGAGGCCGCCTACCCGGAGCCGACCGGCACCGGCGTCTATTCCCAGAAGCTGATTGGAGCTCTCACCGCGGCTCGCCCGGCGGCGGCGGTCCCGGACGCTCGCTTTGCTGTCTGCCTGCGGATCGGACCGTATTGGAAATGGGGGTGGCGGCGAGCCTGGCCGGCCGGCTGCTCGGTCTCGCCGTTTTGGGAACCCTGGCTGCCGCCTCGTCCGGCCGCGCTGTTTCACGGGCTGAACCAGCGGCTACCGCGCCGCTCCTACCCTGTTTCCGTCGTCACCATCCACGACCTGTTTCCGCTTACCTCCACGGAGTACTCTGCGCCATCGTTCCAGAAGCGCTTTACGCAGATTCTTCACGACGCCGTCGGCCGTGCCGACCGGATCATCGCCGTCTCCGATGCCACCCGCCAACAGTTGCTCCGGCACACCAATGCCTCCGACGACCGCATCCGCGTCATCCATCACGGCGTGGACCCGATAGCCCCGGCGTCTTGGCAGGAACAGCAGGCGTTCCGCAGACAGGTTCTTGGGTTCGGAGAGGATGAGAAATTTTTCCTGAATGTCGGCGCGATCCAGGTGCGCAAGAATATCGCCAACATCGTCCTGGCGGCCAAACAGGTCTACGGCTTCCGACTGGTGCTCGCGGGCGGAGACGGCTACGGGGCCGAAGCGATTCATGCGCTGATCGAGCGGGAGGGCATGAGCAGGCGCGTTGTGCGCCTGGGCCACGCCTCTCCGGAGACGCTCCGGCTGCTCTATTCAACTGCCGCCGCGCTGGTCTTTCCGCGGCTCTTCTTTTCGAACCTCGATCCCGCCATC
>CAYWWM010000060.1:0-4538 GCA_964461735.1 uncultured Solibacteraceae bacterium
CCCTTACATTCGTCCGGATGAACTCGACGATGCTTTCGAGCGACGTGCCCGGCTGGAACACTTCAGCCACTCCCAAGGCCTTCATCGCGGGGACGTCGGCATCGGGGATGATTCCGCCCAGCAACACCAGCACGTCGTCCATGCGGCGCTCCTTGAGCAGCGTCATCAGCTTCGGAACGATGGTGGTGTGCGCCCCGGAAAGGATCGAAAGCCCGATGGCATCGGCGTCCTCCTGGAGCGCCGCGGCCGCGATTTGCTCGGGAGTCTGCCGGAGCCCGGTATAGATGACTTCCATGCCGGCGTCCCGCAGGGCGCGCGCAATCACCTTCGCGCCCCGGTCGTGGCCGTCCAATCCCGGTTTGGCGACAATCACTCGAATGCGCCGCTGGCTTTCGGAAAGCACAGTTTCTCTCAAATCCATCGCATCATAGGGAAACATCCGGGCGCTGTCAACGCGGGGCCGGGGAACCGCCTCATCGGAAGAACCGGGTGTCATCGGAAAAGGACTTCGGCGGCAAAACGCGTATCGTCAGGAAGTCCGGGTGCCGGGGGTCAATCCGCCATGGCCTAGGAGCGGCCCTGGATCACGCTTTCGAGCGAGATGCCCTGCTGTTCGAGCGTCATGCCAGTGACCTGATCGAGGGCGACGCGCGCCCGGGCGTAATTGGCCCGCGCCGAGACCTCGGCGAACTGCGCTTGCTGGAAGTCGCGCTGCATCTGAATGACGTTGTAAGGAGTCGAGATGCCGGCCTGCAGCTTGCGCTGTTCGGCGTCGAGCGTCTGGCGGCTCAGTTCGAGCGCCTTGCGCGCCGCTTGCGCCTGCGCTCTCGCCTGCATCACGCCGGTCAGGGCGTTCCGCACTTCGAGCTGAATCAGGTTGCGCGTCCGCTGCAGCGCGGTCTCCGATTGCCGCAAATCGAGCTTGGCGCGCAGGTCGTCGGCCTGTGCGCTGCGGTTCAGGAGCGGGATCGTCAGCGTGATGCCGAAGGCGTACTGCGGAAAGTCCAGTCTGCCAATCTGCCCCAAGGCTCCGCCGAGGCCGCCGTCGCGGCTCAAGCCAACGTACTGCGCGAAAACGTTCAAGCTCGGCTTGAGATTGTTTTTGGTGAACTCCGTGACGATTTTCTGGTTCAAGATGCCGCCTTCGGCGCGGGCGATCTCGGGGCGGTTGCGCATCGCCGACGCCAGAGCCTCGGTCTGGCTCGGAAGGGCGGAGTCGAGCGGGTCGGGCAGCGCGTCGGAGGTCTCGACGCGGGACGCCGCGATGTCGCCGTCGAGATTCTTGCTCATGGCATTCTTGAGCTCGCTTTCCCGAAGCTGCTCGTTGGTCTGCGCGGCAATCAGGTCGCGGCGGCGGGCAGCTACCTCGGACGCGGCCGCCACCACGTCGAGCGGCGCCAGCGTCCCGATCTCAGCCTGCTTGGCATTATCCTCGCGGAGCCGCTCCGCCACGGCCAGGGCCTGTTCCGCCGCTCGGACCTGCTCGCGGGACGCCACCAGGTTCCAGTAGAGGTTCTGCGCGTTCGCCAAGGCCAGGATGGCCTGCTGCCGGAACGCCTCTTGAGCCAGCCGGTTATTGTTCTCGGCAACCCGTTCGAACCGCCGCGTCACCGCAGAGCCGAAGCCGTTCAGGAGCTGCTGAATCACCGAAAAATTCATTCGCGCCGAGAAGGAAGGATTGAACCGCAGGTTGAGCTCCGTGGTGCTGCTGCGCTCCGCGTTCCAGCTCAAGCCGAAACTCGTCCCGGTGGCAAAGGCCTGCGAGTAATTCATCTGAAAGGCGGTGGTATGGCTGGTCGGCGTAGCGACTCCGGAAACCCGCGTGCTGTTGAGCGGGCTGGTCTCGGTATCCACGCTGAAGTTCAGGCTGAGGCGCGGGTCGTAGTTCCCGCGCGGTCCGAGTTGCACCACGCGCGCATTGCCGCTGATGGCTCCGCCGCCTCCCCCGAAATTGCCTCTCCCGCCGCCGAAGTTGCGTTCGCCGCCGAGCCCCGCGCCGATCGCTCCCGCGAACAGTCCGCTCGGGATCGGCGTGCCGTTGGTGCCCCGCGGAGCCTGGCCGGATCGCGCGCGCAGCAAGTCGGTCTGCGCCATGGAAAGGTTATAGCGGGCGGCGGCCAACCCCAGGTTGTTTTCCACCACCGCGCCGAGTAACTGATCGAGAGACAATCGCAAGGTCCCGCCGCGAGCCGCCTGCGCGAGCGCCTCCGAGTTTTGGAAATTTGGACCCGGCACCTCCCGCATCCGGTAGAGCTTGTACACCCGGGGGAAGACTGCGGGGCTGGCGCTGTAGTCGAATGCCACTGGGGCCGTCGTTTGCGCCCCCGTCGAACCGGCTCCCGCCAGCGACAGCAGCAACACAGCCGCCGCAACTCGAAACGGCTTCGCCATTTTCCCTGCCGCGATCTGGCTGCGCGGTCTCATTGGCTGGTTTCTCCCGGCGTGAATCCCCGCACGCTGAACGGCGGCGTGGGCATCCGGGACACCGTCCCGGTGAAGGCGTCGTTGATCTCAATTCCGTTGCGATTGAGCGTGGTTCCCATCGAGCGGTCCATCTCGACTAGGGCCTTGGCGTAGCTCGCCACGGCCTGCACCTCGGCGTTTTCCGCGGCGATCACGTCGCGCTGCCGCAGCACGGCCTGGTAGGGCGTGCTCACGCCCGCCTGCAGCTTCTTCTGCTCCGCGTCGAGCGTCTGGCGCGCCAGCAGGACGGCTTGGTGCGCAGCCTCGACCTGCGCCTTGCCCTGGATCAGACCGATGATGGCCTGCCGCACTTCCAGCGCCACCTGGTTGCGGGTGCTCTGCAGCTCCACCTCGAGCTGGTTGCCCTCGAGCTGCGCCCGGAGGTTGTCGGCCTGCGCGGCGCGGTTGCGCAGCGGCAAGCTCAGGCTGAAGCCGCCCGCAAACTCGGGGAAGTCCGCCGTAAACGCCTGCCCCAGCGACCCGCCCGTTCCCCCGGTGGCTCCCAGCAAGGTGTTGCCCTCCAGCCCCGAACCCGCGTACAGCCCGAACACCGAGCCGCTCGGCTTCAGGCTGTTCTGCGTGAACCGGATCGAAAGGTTCTGGTTCTGCACGCTGGTCTCGAACTGCCGCAGGTCGGGGCGGTTGTTGAAGGCGCTGGCCAAGGCGTCGGAGACTTCCGGGATGTCGGCGTCGCGCGGTTCCGGCATGCGGTCGGTGAGCAAGATGCGCACTTCGTCGAGCGCCGCATCGGGTTTCTTGCTGAGAAGGTTCTTGAGTCGCGTCTCCTGCAATTGCAAGTTCGTCTGCGCCACGACCAAATCGCGCTCGCGTCCGGCCACTTCCGCCTCGGCGGCCACCACGTCAAGCGGTGCGAGCGTGCCGATCTCGGACTGCTTCTGATTGTCGTCATAGAGCTTCTGCGAAACGGCGAGCGATTGCTCGGCCACCCGCACGACTTCCGCGAACGCCGCCAGGTCCCAATAGGCGTTGGTCACCGCCACGATGGTCGCGATCACCTGCGAGCGGAACACCTCTTCGGAAACGCGCAGGTTATTCTGCGCCACGAGCAGGAAGCGCTCGTTCGGCAGCCGCCCAAAGCCGTTGAGCAACGGCTGGTTGAATCCGAACGCAAACCGCGAGATGACGGCCGGGTTGTAGAGCAAGTTGCGCTGCGTGGAACTGGTGCGCACGCCGGTCAGTCCGAGAAAGTAGCTCGTGCCGGTTGAAAACAACTGCGCGTAGCTGGCCGTGAACGCCGTCGAATAGGTCGTCACCGTCGGCACGCCCGCCACGACTTGGGTGTTCAACGGGGAAGAGGTCCGGTCCCAACTGAAATTGAAGTTGAGCGTGGGGTCGAATGCGCCGACGCGATCAATCGAAACCGCTCCGCCGCCGCCCGTGATGCCGCCGGCGCCTCCCAATCCTCCGCCGCCGCTGGCGTCGGTGATGCCCGCGCCGATGGCGCCGGTTTGCAACCCGCCCGGCACGAACGCTCCCTGGAATCCGCGCGTCGCCTGCCCCGAGCGGGATCGCAGGACATCGGCCTGCGCCATGGGGCGCACAAAGCGCTGCACTGCGATGTCGAGGTTATTCTCGACGGCGAGCGCCAGCGTATTGGCCAGCGACAGTTCCAGTCGCCCGTCGCGAATCAGGTCCCGCAGCCGGGGTGAGTTCTCGAGCGTCATGGCCCCCATCGGCTGCTCCTGGTACGGGCGATAAACCGATGGGAACCACTTCGGTCCGATCGAAAGGTCTTGCAGGAACGGCTGCTGCGGGGCCGGGGTCTGGGCGGCCAGGGGCATCCAGGCAAGCCCGCACAGCAGCGCTCCCAGCGTCCATCTCATCCTCTCATAGCGTGTCTGCATGTCGAACCTCCTGATTCGTCCTCCGTTCCGATTCCCGGCCCGCGCCACCTTACTAGTTTGGTACGTAAGCCAGGCCGTCTCGGTTTCACGTTTTGCGCACCGCAACCACGGCTTGGCCTCGCCGCTCTCCGATTTCATACGAAACCCTTCGTAAAGAAAATAGTAGCACCCGCGGACAGGGACGCACAAATAGGTGTTAGGTGTTAGGTG
>CAYWWM010000060.1:4638-9665 GCA_964461735.1 uncultured Solibacteraceae bacterium
TAGGTGTTAGGTGTTAGGTGCCAGGTGGTAGGGTATTTGAATTTGTTTGAAATTTGGAATTTCGTTCTCTGTGCCTCTGTGTCTCTGTGGCTATTTCTTCCCCACCGCCCGTCGCAGCGCGCCTTCGAGCTCCGGATAGCGGAACTTGTACCCCGATGCCGCCAGCCGCGCAGGCTCGACGCGCTGGCTTGCGAGCAGTAATTCTTCGCCCATCCGTCCGAACGCGAGCTTCACGACAAAGGCCGGCAGAGGAAAAATCGTAGGCCGCGACAGGACGCGCCCGAGCGCCTTGGTAAACTCGACGTTGCGGGCAGGATTGGGAGCCACGGCGTTCACGGGACCCCGCAGCCCCTCGGTCACCAGCGCATGTTCGACGGCGCCCACGACGTCGTCGAGCGCGATCCAGCTCATGTACTGCTTTCCGGAACCGACGCGGCCTCCCACACCCATTTTGAAGGGCGGCAGCATCTGCGCCAACGCCCCCCCAGCGGCGCCGAGAACCACGCCAAAGCGCAGATTCACGACCCGAATTCCTTTCTTCGTCGCCGGCTCCGTGGCCGACTCCCATTCTCGGCACACCTGAGCCAGAAACCCACTGCCTGATGCGCTCTCTTCGCGCAGCAACTCGTCACCCCGGTCGCCGTAATACCCGATCGCGGAAGCGCACACCAAGACGCGCGGAGGCTTCGCCAGATGCCCCAGAGCTTCCGCCAGCAGCCGTGTCCCTTTGTAACGGCTCTCCAGGATGCGCGCCTTCTTCTTCGGGGTCCAGCGGCCCTGAATGGACTCCCCCGCCAGGTGAATCACCGCTTCGATCCCTTCGAGCTTCGCCGTGTCCATGTAGGCAGCCTCCGCGCTCCAGGCGATCCCGGCCCCGACCGAGCTGCGTCCGCGCACGATGGGTGTTACCGAATGCCCACCCGCTTGAAGCGACGACGCCACCGCCGATCCGATAAACCCGTGCGACCCGGATATGGCTATGTTCACGGCAACCTCCCCACAAGCTGCTGCCTGTTTGCAATCCAGCATACTGCAAGGTTGACAAACGGGAAACAATCCTCGTAGCCTTGTGAGGTGTCGGGTGTCAGGGTGTTAGATCGGCTGGAGGAACAACATGGCGGAGCGGATGGTCCAGTGCGTTAAGTTTCAAAAGGAGCTGCCGGGTCTCGACGAGCCTCCCTTCAACAGTGAGCTCGGACAACGCATCTACCACAGCGTCTCGAAAGACGCCTGGAAACTCTGGCTCGAGCACCTCAAGATGATCGTCAACGAGTACCGCCTCAACCTCATTGACCGCGACGCCCAGCGCATCGTACAGCAGCAGATGGAAGAATACTTCTTCGGCGAAGGCGCCGCGCTGCCGCCAGGGTACGTCCCTCCCCAAGCCAAACACTGATATCACTCGTGCTGCCCAGGGCGTTTCCCCGGAAAACCGGGGAGGAGCGCAAGCCGCAACGAAAGTAACTACTCCTTTCGCAAGCCTTGGCGCCCTCCAAATAGCTCAAGCAACAGGGAAAAATGTACCACACGAGTTACCGTCCTGGCCGGACAGGTACCTGTGAAACCCCTTCCCGCAGACCGATAGAAAGAGGGAGATTGCGATACCCAAAGATGGAGGGTCCGGTATGAACGACGACTCCTTCAGCCTGAAAGCGCGCAGAACCACCCGCATTCCCTTGCGGATTCCGGTGCTTCTGGCCTTCTGCGACCAGGAGACGGACAAGGCGCGCACGACAGACGCCTGGACCCTCATCGTGAATGTGAACGGGGCGCGCGTCGAATGCAAACATTCCTTCGAGATAAACCAGGAAGTGCTGATCCGGGTTCCTCATCTGGGGAAGTCGCAGCGGGGAATGATCGTCTGGGGAGACACCCAAGCAAACAAGAGCGGCGGTTATGAGTGCGGAATCAAGCTCGATAAGGCAGAGAATTTGTGGGGCGTGGGGTTCCCGCCGTCGGATTGGACGTCGAAGAGCGCGGGAATCGAGGACCTGCTGCCCAGTCAACCCGCGGTCGCGCCGCCTGCCGCAGCGGCGTCGAATTCCGTGGCGGGCCAATCCGGCCAGACCGCCTCTGCCGAAGCGAAGCGCGAGCATCCGGAGCAAGTACCATCGTCTGCAGTCGAACCTTCCATCGAAGCGGAAGGAGGGGTGACGGGAGGCGATCCGGTTCCCAGGTGTGCGCGGGAGCGCCGCCCTTCGGGCATGGATCTTACCGGGGACTTGGTTGTGCTGGGCGTCCCCGCCTTGCACAATCCAACCTTGGAACTGTTGTCGAGCGAGAGCGTTCCCGAACCAAGCCGTCCTCTGGAGTCTGGATCGGCGCCGTTCGAGGCGCGGCCTGCGGTTCCCGCAGACTCCACGACTCCGGACGAAAAGCCGCGCTTGGAAACGCGATTGGAAATCGGAAAGGAGCCATTCATGCATGCATTGTCTACGCCGGAAGCGGGAGGAACGACGACCCCCTCCGACCGGCTTTCGACGATTTTCCACGAGTTGCTCGAATCCGCTCTCGAGCAAAGACTGCGCGGTCTGGTGGAGGGAGTGGCGGCCAGGATGGAGGCCCGGATCACAGCGGTCGAGACGGATGCGGTAGCACAGGTGGAGCAGCGCATTGCGAACCTGGTCTCGTCGCAGGGAGAATTGCTGGAGAAACGCGCCTCGGAAATCGTGTCCTCCCGGCAGTCAGCCCTGGAAAAAGGCGTCCGCGAATACCTCGCCAGCCAGCAGGGAGCCGCCCGGCGCGCGCAGGAAGAGATGCTCCAGGAAACGTCCCGGACAATGCAGGAAAAGATCGCCCAGACGGCGGCTGCCACCAGCGAGCAGCTCGGTCAGCAAGCCGAGGAGATCGCTCTCGTCGCTCGGACCAATCTCTCGCTGCGCATGCAGCAGGAATGGCCGGCGATCGAAAAGAATGTCTTTGCTCGCAGTCAGGCGCAGGCCGAGCAAGCGGTGGCCGCTTCCCTCGCCGAACTGACCCACCGCCTTCCCCAACGAATCCAAGAAGCTGAACTGTCGGCGGCTCAACAGATGGACGACGTCCTGGAAGAGCGGCTCAGTCAGTTCACGGCAGGTCTAACCGCTCGTTTCGAGCAGTTGCAGGCGGAATCGCGCCACCGCATCGAGCAACAGGCTCAAGAGATCTGGAGCCGGGCCAGCCAGGCATTTCTGCGGCATATGGTCAGCCAGCTGAATCAAAGGAAACAGGCCTGGATGCAGGACGCCGAGGGCAGTTTCAAGAACTTGGCGGACCAGAATCTCTCCTGGACACGGCGGAATATGACACAGCTTCTGAAGAATCTGGGCACGTCGCTGGTCGAGCAAGCGAGCGAAGCGGAGGAAGCCGAAACCAGGCAGGTTGCGACCGACCAGAAGGTTTCGCAGGAAATCGAGCAGCTCATCGGAGCGCATATCGGCGAATAACATTCGCGGTGGGTGTGGATAAGCTTATGTCGGCAACGGTTGGTGAAATGCTCAAAAGCGTTCCCTTCTTTCGGCGCCTCTCGGAGGGGCTGCTGCAGGAGCTGTCCGAAATCGGCAAAGCCGAACGTCGGGAGGCCCACGTCACCCTATTCCGCGAGGGCGACGAGCCCGACTGCCTGTACATGATCCAGGCGGGCAGCGTGCAGGTCCAGAAGCGCCTTCCCAACGGGCAGGAAGTGGAGCTCAAAACCCTCCACCGCGGGGACTTCTTCGGAGAGATGGCTCTGATTGACGGAGCGCCGCGGTCGGCCACGGTCCGGACGCTGGAGCCGTGCGTGCTCCACATCGTCACCCGGGACAACTTTACGGAACTGCTTTCGCACTGTCCGCATATCATTCCGGCGGTGTTTGCCAGCATCGTCAGCCGGACTCGGACGTTCAACGAGCAGTTCCTGCTGGAGCTATGCGAGAAGCAGAAACTGCGCGAGGAAGTGGCGCAGGAGCGCTACCGCTCGATCGCCAGCATCGCGGCGGCGGCGAGCGAAGCCTCCACCGCCGAGGAAGCCATGCAGATCGTGGTGGATCAAATGTGCAACTATGGCGGCTGGCCTGTGGGGCACGTCTATGTCGTGGACGAGCAGCAGAAAGGGAATCTGTTTTCCTCTTCGGTCTGGCACGTCGAAACGCCGCAGGCGCTGGAGCCGTTTCGGCGAGCAAGCGAAATGACGCGGTTCTCCGCAGGCGTGGGGCTTCCCGGAAGGGTTCTGGCGAGGCAAAAGCCAGTCTGGGTGGAGGATGTGACGCAGGATGAGAGCTGCCCCCGGGTTCCGGCCGCCGAGCAGGCGGGCCTCCAGTCGGGCTTCGGCTTCCCGGTCCTAGTCGAGAAAGAAGTGGCGGCCGTGCTGGAATTCTTTTCCGACACGCCGCGCGAAACGGACCGGCTGCTGCTCGAAGCCACCGTGCAGATCGGCGCCCAGCTCGGACGGCTGATCGAACGAAAACGGTTTGAGCGGCAACTGTTCTATAACGCGTTTCATGACCCTCTGACCGATTTGCCCAACCGGGCCTTGTTTCTGGACCGCCTCGGACTCGCGGTGACGCGCGCCAGGCGGAACGGGAACTATCTGTTTGCGGTGCTCTTCGCGGACCTGGACCGCTTCAAGCTGATCAACGACAGCTTGGGCCACCAGGCCGGGGACCAGCTCCTGATCGAAATCGGCAAGAGAATCCGGAACTGCGTGCGCGGCACGGACACCGTGGCGCGTCTCGGGGGTGATGAATACGGTATCCTCCTGGAGGATTGCCAGCAGTGGAGCGACGTTCCCCGAACGGTGGAGCGGATTCGCACGGAACTGCAGTCGCCCATTTCCCTGAAGGGACGCGAGGTATTCACGACCGGGAGCATCGGCATCTCGCTCAGCTCGACTCGCTACGAAGAGGCCGACGGGCCGCTGCGCGACGCGGATATCGCCATGTACCGCGCCAAGGCGGAGGGGCCGGGGCGCTACGTGGTCTTCGACCCCAGCATGCACAAGAACGCAGTCAAGCGCCTGCAATTGGAGAACGATTTGTGGCGCGCGGTAGACCGGGGGGAGCTGCGGCTCC
>CAYWWM010000061.1:0-9643 GCA_964461735.1 uncultured Solibacteraceae bacterium
CCTCGCTCGAAGTGATGGCGCGCGACGCGAAGAAGATGCGCGGCGAGCGGCCGTTTGTTTTCACCAACCTCAAGACCGGGCAAGGCGCGGACGCCGTTATCCGGTTCATCGAAAAGGAAGGCATGCTATGCACCGCGCAGCAGTGATCCTGCTTCTCTTCGCCGGCGAGGCGCTCGCCCACCCCGGCCACGGCGCGGGCGGGTGGCTTTCCGCGAGTCTGCTGCACCTGCTGAGCGAACCGGATCATCTCGCGCTGATCCTCGCGCCGCTGGTCGTAGGTTTCGTCTGGGTTGTCAGGCGCGCGTTCAGGGAGCGGATCGTTCAGCAGCGCATGAAACGGGGGCGCGCTACCGATCCTCGCGAGTGTGGAAGATCCGGAGAATGAATACGTCAGAACCGGTTAACTCGTAGCGGATCTCGTAGTCGCCAACGATGATGCGCCGCACTTCGCGCCCGCCGAACTCGTGCAGCCGGACACCGAGCCGTGGCCTGGCGGGAATGCGCTTCGCGGCTGCCACCACGCTGCGCACGGCCCGGATGGCCGCCGGCGGATGAACCGGTTGGAGGAATTCGTACAGGCGGGCGAGATCCGAATGCGCCTTGCTCGTCCAGCGCAGCGCCACGGCGGCTAGCGCCGGCGGGCCCGCTTCGGCTTAGCCAGCCGGTCAGCCCACGCCTCGATCTCCGCGTGTTCCAGCGTGCGCTTCGCGTCCACGTCGGCGAGCGCATCGAGTGTCATGCGCCGCCGCTCCTCTTCGAGCGCGACGTAGGACGCGATCGCTTCCTTCACGATCCATCCTTTCGGACGGTCGAGGCGCTCGGCGATATCGTCGAGCTTTTCCGCCAGATCGGCGGGCAGATGGCTGGTGACGACGCGCGTCTGCATCAGGTAATCTATTTAAATCAGAATGATTGGACCATATTACACGGCGCACACCCGGTGCGCAATCGACCGGGCGGTACGACCTTGCGGATCAGCTTCCTGGCGGTGACGTCATTCCGGCGCGCGAGCCGACGCTACGGCAGGGTCACGTCGCGCCAGCCACTCTCGGCGAGGATGCGGCCAGCGCCGTCGAGCGCCAGCACGCGCCAGCGCAGTTGCTTTTCGGCGTGCTGCCGCACCCAAGGCGGCGCAACGTAATTCGACACTCCAGGTTTCACCAGGGCGCCGAACACAGGGATATTGTCACGGCCCGCGACTTCAAGCTTGAATGCCGCGGCGTTCGGCGAATCCACCCAGGAGAACGCCAGAACCGCATCGGGCTTTAACTGCGCGCCCTCCTGAGGCAGCATCAGGGAGAGTGGCTTGGGCGCAGTCGCGGCCATCGCCGCCACCGTCTCGGGCGTGCCGATGAAGTAGCGCAGCACCGGCATCGGAAAGCCGGCGATGCCGCCCGAATGGGCGATCCTCCCGCCGCCTGTGGCGGAGTCACCCTCCTTGTCGTCGCTCGCCTCGATGCGAAGCAGGATCTTGTATGCGCCGTCCGCGTTACTGGGGAGCTTTTTCGGGTCCGGACCGGCAATGAACGTCTTTCCTTCGGGCGCAAGGAAGATGTCAAACCGCTCGATGAGCGTGTAACGGCGTTGCAGTCCTCGTTGTTCCACCGGCAAGGTCGCTTCCGTGAGCAAGTCCTGTTCCGAAGGCTCGAGGTCACCCGGCAACACGACCTCCCAGCGGCCGCGCAGCAGGCCGGAGCCGTTGTACAGGACCTGTGCGCCGAACTTCGGCAACGGCTCGTCGCGCGCGATCACCAGCACCGGCGCATCGCCACGCGCCGTGCTGAAGGCAAGGCGCACATCCATCAGCGCCAGCGGCGAGCGCGCACCGCCGCCACCCATCCGGCAGGTGACCAGAACAAACTTGTCGCCGCCAACGCCGCCCGAAAAGCGCCGCACGTAGAAGAAATCCGATCCCTGGCCCGCGGCGGCGTCCTGATAAGCGCGGCGCGAAACCGTAGCCGGGATGGTCATGATGTCGGTGAGGTTTCGAAACGCGCCACTCTGGCTTTGCTTGGCGAGATCGTGGCGCAGCGGCAGCCGGCCGTAGATCGTGTTCGGCACGCAGGGATTGGTGAGCGTCACCGAACCGCCGGTCGCGCCGCCTGTCACGGCCCCACACCAGAATGCCTCCACCGCCTGCTCGTTCGGGTCGAGCGCCTGGAAGGTCAGGAACACCGTCGTCGGACCGGAAGTTCGCACGTTGACGCCTGTCGGGTTCACTCCGCTCACCGCGACCGCAGCGAGCGGCATTCCCATTGCGCACAGACAGGTCCACAGTCGAATCGCAGGTCGCATTCTCCACCTCAGAACACACTCAAGCTTACGCCCGTCGTGAGCGTCCAGAGCTTGTTCAGGTTCACCACGCCGAAAGCCGTATCCTCGGCGCGGTTGTCCTGCAGCATATGGCGCACAAACCACTGACCCGGCAGCTTGCGGTCACCCGACCATGACGGAACATGGAAGCGCCATGCCAGCTGCGTCGCCGCGTTCCACCCGCGACCCGGGTTCAGGTTGGCCGAATCGCCCACCCGGGTGCTGCCATAGCTGCCGTTGAGGGACCAGCGCTCCGCGAACTGCCAATCGAAGCCCGCATTGCCGCCCCAGTTATTGGTCGTGAGCGACTTTTCGACGCTGTAGGCGCGTGTCTGGTTGACCCCGAGGTTGAAGCCGAGGGCGCTGGAGATGCGCAGGCTGCCCGACAGGTTGTGGCCTAAGTTGGTGAAATCGGCCAACTCCCGGCCCGTCTGGCGATTATCCTGCGTCGAATGTTGCAGCGCGTACTGCAGCGACCACTGCGCACCCGACCAAGCCGCGGTCACGTTCTGCGCCTTGTTGAGCTGATCGGGCAGATGCGTCGCGGAAAAACCCGAGACCGCGGTCGCGGGCGCGTTGATCGCAAGCTGGTGGTTCTGCTGCTGGTTATAGCCGACCATTGGCCACCAACCACCGGGTTGCTCCGGTGTGCCGAACACCTGGGCAAGCGGCAGCGCGAGCGACAGGTTCCTCACCTGAGTACGTGTTTTGAGCAGGGTGTCTATGTTTGCGAGATTGTCCTCGCGCTTGGAGGCCGACCACTGCGCCTGGAGCGGGCCGACCATCAGGGCGAACCCTGCGCGCCCGGTCTTCTGGTCGGCATCGAAGAACGCGCCGAGCGTCTTGAACAGAGGATCGACCCGCTCGCTGCGGCCGATCAATGTCAATGTGAGCGGAAACTTTTCGGATAGGAAGGGATTCCCCTTCACCAGATCGAACGCCATATCGAGCGTGCGCGCGCTGCGCTTGCTCTTCGTAATCGGAGTGAGCGTCAGGCCCTCCGACAACTGCGGATCGTCCGGACTTTCGTACGTGCTGCGCGAATGCACGAAGTCGCCGCGCAACCGGTTGTCGAAGAGCGCCGCAATCAGGCGCATGCCGCCTCCGTGGCTCCTCTCGGCGTCCGGCACTTCGCCCGAGTTGAAGTTGCTGCGCGCGCGCACCGAGGCGTCGAGCACCGTGTATTCGAAGCGCAGCGCGCCCGGCTGTTCGAGCAGTTCCACGCCTGCGGTGGCCACGTGGAGGCGATGCTCGGCCTCGTCGAGGCCGAGCAGGTTTTCCTGCCCGACGATGCTCGTGCCATTCATGATTCCGAGGCTCACGTCGAAGCGGTCGGTAAATCGGTAACCGACCAGCAGACCGCGCCTGGCGAGCGAGTTCGCGACCAAGGGATTATTGCCTGCGTTGATATGCCCCAGCGCCATGCGCCCCTGACCGGATTGCAGATTGACGAGGTAATCGCTGAGGTCAACTTTCGCCGCAGCGGCGCCCTTCTCGCCGAAAGTGAGCGTCTCGGGCCGGAATTCCGCTCCGGTGAAGTTCGCGTTTGCGTTGATCGAAAAATCGCCGCGCTTCGCCTCTGCCTGCAGCCCACCCTGGATCCCGAAGTCCTCGAATGTGCTGCGCTGCGGCGGCGGAGTACTTCCGCCGTGGCCTTCCCTTATCTGCGCCTTGAGGCTGACATCCAGGCGCGGCCTCAGGTTCGCCGCCTCGAAGCCGCCGGGCGTGAGCACCATGAGTTTAAGCCGGCCCACCTCGATCCAGTTGCCGTCCTTCACGAGGAAGACAGCCACGTCCTGCTCGCCCGTCGCGAGCGGAGCGAGGCGTGCACGGTATACAAAAACCCCGGGCGCCTCCTGCACGAACAGCGCGGTCAGGTCGTCCTTGCCGACGACGATGGCGAGCTCTCCATCGGTGGGCTGGGGCAAGCGGTCCAGCCGAAGGCGCAGCGGCTCGTCGGGGCGGATCCAGCGGTCGGCAAAATTCGCTTCGATAACCGAGACCTGGGCCGTGGCGGGAGCGGATATTGCGCCGCAACACACCACTGCGACGAGCGCTCTTTGTCTCATCGATCGCAGGCGGGGTTGATTAGTCACAACAAGAAGTGTATCTCTTCTTGACAGAGCGCGTTTTTGGTGACGCGGGGCACTTCCGGGAGTACGCTGCACTCCGCCGCGCTGTGCAAGAGGATTGTTGCGGCATGCACGTGGCGGCGCTTCGGGCTACGGATGAACAGGAAGTTAAATCATCAATCGTCAAACGTGTCGGGGGGGACCATCATGAGCGCGCTGTCGATTCCGCGTTGCTTTGAATCGCCGCTTCATCCGCTGACTGTCATGGCCCGTCATCGTGAGCCGAATGGCGCAGCACCGGGTGCGGGAGGTTTTCTTCATCTGCTTTCGGTGCTTCTCTTGCTTGCCGGCTTGACGATCGTTACCGACGCTTCCGCGGGGCGGGTAAGAATTGTTCAGGCGGGCAATGAAGTGCCGAGCGGCGGATGGTGCGATGTCAACAACAAGGACTTGGCGCCGGGGTCGAGCAGAACCTACAGCATTAGCGGTCGGATGGATACGACGACCATGACCCAAGACTCCGGGAAATACCGGATCAAGACACAGTCCGACAAGTTCGAATGGGGGACCGGTGGGACGGACTCGGCAGGCGTCACTTTTACGCAGAGCAGCGCTACGCCCAACACCTTCCAGATTAAGGCCAAAGTCGGCGCGCCGGCGGGGGAATACACGGTCGAGTTCGCAGCAGCGGACAGCACCGGGAGCGAGAGTGAGCGTAAGAGCTGCAAGATCAGGGTCGCCGGCGCTACGCCCCCTCCCCCTACAACGAGTCCGCAGCACGACCTGAAAATCACCTTCACGGCCCCGACAAGCTTCGAGCAACCGGTAACGGGTTCGGTGACATTTACCTTAAAGCTGGAAAACGTTGGCACCGCAGCCATTCCTTCCGGGTACAGGATCGGGTTGCGGCGTTACGACCATACAGGGACCGGTATGAGCGATGCGGTCGGGACACAGCAGGATCTTCCGACATTGGGCCCATGCGCTCCCCCGACACCCTGCCCTTCGCAGAACATCAGTTTTACCGAGACAACCCGGCCGGCACTCATGGGTGGTGCGGCGAGCCGGCTCAACCTCTACAAGGTGGGCATTTCTCCTTACTACACCGACAAGACCGCCGCCAATCACATAGCGGAAAAGGGCGTGCGATTCGTTGCCTCAACTACGACTGCTCCGCCGCCGACCGCGGTAACGTTCGGTACGTATCTCTGGGACAAGTTCAAAAATGCGAAATGCGTCGATTGCCATACGTTCACCGACACGTCCACTGTCAAGCGCAGCGGCCATGCCGGGCGCGGTGGCATAACTAACGCGTCTACGGAGGCTTTTGTCACAAACGCGAGCAATTGCTCGAGCTGCCACAGCAGTAGTGCCGGTTATGCGGATGGCTGGCGCGCCGCGCCGAGCAGCATGAAGTGGACGTCGGGCACTTCGGCGCTGGAGATGTGCACCAGGATCCGGATGCACAAGTCGAGTGCAGATGCCATGCGGCAACATCTCAAGATGGGTATTCCGAACGAAGATGTGCTCGTCAAATGGTCGCTGGGGAGAATGGGGGTGACTCACACGGAATGGAATCAGAAAGTTGAGGAGTGGATAAGCGCACAGATGAAATGCCAGTAGCGGGCAGCTTCGACCGTCGTTACAGCGCCGGTCTATGCATCGACAAACAGCATGGAGGTGAAGACGATGAAAACGACATGCAGTGATGGTGCTATGGCCAAGCGCAAGGGGAGGAAGTGCGATGAGCTCTGTCTGCACCCTTGGACTCTCTCCGTAAGTAGTGCCGGCCACGCTTGCATTTTGTCTATTAGCGAGCACATCGACAGCGTACGCCGAGCAGTCGGCCACTGTCGGCGGGGTGGGTGGTAATCCGTATAAATTGTTGTAGCCCGGACCGCGTCTTGATCGGGTTTAACGCCAGGTCTTCGAATTACGTCGACGCGCTGATCGCTCATTGCATGAAGGTGGACCGCGCGGGCAACTGGGTCGAAGGCTCTTTGCAGATTAGCGGTGTCGCAGGCGGTGGCGGCGGTACGCGGGTCGACGTGATTTGCCCGAAAGGTTTTGCCATTAGCCGCGTCGGTGGCCGGTCTGCGCGTGGATTGACCAACTTGACTTCAAGTGCGCAAAGTTGGGCCCGAACGGAACGCTCGACTATAGCCGTGGTGCAGGGGTGGCACGCGTCGGCGGCAGCGGCGGAAAGCGCTTCGAGGAAATCCGGTGTCCCAGCAATAAGCCGGTTGTGGGGATCTCGGGTAAAGCCGCTCTGTACATCGACAGTCTCTCCTTTACGTGCGAGACGCCGTCGATAGCGCCGCGATAACTTGCCACGGTAATCATCTTCCAGGTGCGCGCCAAAGCCCGAGAAAGCGCCGCGCGTTCCCAGAAAAAATCCCGTTGAGCGCCTCGGGCTCGAACCCCGCCCGTTCGAGCGTTCCCACCGGATCCGGGTCGGCCATGTTGAAGGGGTAGTCGCTGCCGACGACGAGCTGCGACGCGCCGTAGGTGGCGGCAAGAAAGCGCACCGCGGCCGGATCGAACACCAGCGCGTCGTAGAAGAAGCGCCGCGCGTACGCAAGCGGCGATTCGGCGAGCGACTCCTTCGCCCTGGGAATCGCGTTCCAGGCGTGCACGAGGCGCGGCAGCAGAATCGAAAGCGCCCCGCCGCCGTGGCTGAAGGCGATGCGCAGGTGCGGATGGCGCGCGGCGATGCCGCCCGTGATCATGGAAGCCGCGGCGAGCGCGATGTCGCCCGGAAAGCACACCGCCTGCTCGGTGAACGCGCCGACGATGCGCTCCTGTCCGGCGGGCCGCAGCGCGTGCACGAACACGGCCGCGCCGCGCCGTTCCGCCTCGGCAAAAAAGGGCTCGAAGCGCGCATCGCCGACCGAGACGCCGTTCACGTGGCTTGCGATCTCGACGCCCGGAAAGCGCAGCGTGGCGATAATGTATTCGAGCTCGCGGAGCGCGCTCTCCACGTCCTGCAGCGGCACCGCGCCCAGACCGAGAAACCGGTCCGGCGCGCGCGCCACCATCGCCGCGATCTCGTCGTTGAGAAAGCGCACGAGGACCTTCGCATCTTCGAGCGGCAGCCAGTAGGAAAGGAGCTCCGGCATCGGCGAGAGCGCCTGGCGCGCGACGCGCATTGCACCCATCGCTTCGATCCGCCGCGGCACGCTCCAGCAGCCGTCGGCCACGGTCCGGTACACCTTGCCCGAGATCATGACGTGCTTGTGGCAGGCGTGCGCCTCCGCCATCGCAGGCCACGGAACGTCGGCGCCGTTTCCCGCGTAGGCCGGAAAGTTCTCGGGAACGACGTGGGTGTGGATGTCGATGCAATCGGTCATTTCGGGGTCCGGATCATCTTCTCGCCGCAACCCTAGCCGAGCCCGCAGGACCGTTCAAGCGAAGTGTTTGATACACTTGGCGCACAAGCACAAGGAGGAGGAAATCATGAAGAGGATCCGCGCTGTTGCGCTCGCCGGATTGGCCGGCGCGGCGTTTGCCCTGCCTGCCAACGCGCAAACGACGCTCACCTATTCGACGTGGGTGTCGCCGGCACACCATTTGAGCATCTGGCAGGCGAACTGGACCGGCGAAGTCGAAAAGGCGACCGGAGGCCGCGTCAAGTTCCAGGTCCTGCCGAAGCACCCGTCGGCGCCCCCGGGCACGTTCGACGCCGTCCGGGAAGGGCTCGTGGATCTGTCCTACGTGACCGCGAGCTATACGCCCGCGCGCCATGTGATGCCGCTGATGCCCGAATTGCCCGGCATGGGTGAGACCGCGGAAGTGAACGCCGTCGCCTATTCGCGCATCTACTGGAAGCACTTCCACAAGGTCGGCGAATACAACGGCGTGAAGCTGATCGGCGTCTTCACGCACGGCCCCGGCCAGATGTTCACCAAGAAGCCGGTGAAAGGCATCGGCGACATCCAGGGGCTCAAGATCCGCACCGGGGGCGGCGTCGCGGAGGCGATCGCGAACGCGCTCGGGGCCTCGGCCTTCGTCAAGCCGGCGCCCGAATCCTACGAGCTGCTGAAGTCGGGCGTTGCCGACGGGGTGTTCTTCCCGCTGGAGTCCGTGGTCTCCTTCAAGCTCGATACCGTGCTCGAACAGGCCACGCTCTTTCCCGGCGGCATGTACAGCTCGGCGTTCGGCTTTTTCATGAACCAGGACAAGTGGAGCAAGCTCCCGAAGCAGGACCAGGACGCGATCGAGAAACTGGGCTATGAGCACGTGGCGCGCACCAACGGCAAATCCTGGGACGAGGCCGACCGCAAGGGCATGGAAGCGCTGAGGAAATCCGGCGTCAAGATCATCAATGCCGACGCAGCGCTGGTGGCCGAGGTGCAGAAGCGCTCGGCACCGATCATCGACGACTGGATCAAGAAGGCGAACGCCAAGGGGGTGGATGCAAAGGCGATCCTCGCCGAATTCCGCGAGGAGCTGAAGAAGGTTGCCGCCGGGAAGTAGGCCGGCGACGCGACGCACGAAGGGGGACGGGTCCCGCCCGCCCCCCTTTTTGTTTTGGAGCGGCCATGAGCCAGCCTGAACACCTGTGGGAGCGGCGCGCCGACGCCGTGCTCGGCGTCGCCGCCTCGGCGATCCTGTTCTGCATGATGGCGTTGACGTTCGTCGACGTCGTGCTGCGCTACATCTTCAACCGGCCGATCCGCGGCGGGTTCGAGGTCACCGAACTGATGCTGCTGGTGCTCATCTTCGCGGGGCTGCCGCTCGTCTCGCACGCCGGCGAGCACGTCACGCTGGATTTCATCGACCGGCTGCTCGGCCGCTCGGCGACGCACCACCTCGAGCGCTTCGTGCACTTCGCGTGCGCAGCGATCATGTTCCTGCTCACGTGGCTCGTCTGGCTGAAGGCCGACCGGATCTGGGCCTACCGCGACGCGACCGACGTGCTGCGCATCGTGTACGGCCCGTTCGTGTATTTCATGGCGGCGATGATCGCGCTCACCGGCCTGATTCATCTCTACAAGATGTTCGAGCGCCGATGATCGAGGGACTCACCGGCCTCCTCGCGATGATGCTGATCGCCTTCCTGCGGATCCCGATCGCGCTCGCCATGGGAATCGTGGGGATCGTCGGCTATGCCTACCTGCGCGACTGGAACTGGACCGTGGCGTTTGCCGTCGCGCAGACCAAGATCTACGAGACCGGGCGCAACTACACGCTCTCGGTGGTGCCGCTGTTCATCCTGATGGGCAATTTCGTGACCCGCGCCGGCATGTCGCAGGAGC
>CAYWWM010000062.1:0-9557 GCA_964461735.1 uncultured Solibacteraceae bacterium
CGGGCCGAGTGGCGGGCCGATCATGCGGCTGAAGGGCCGCGATATTGATCTGTTTATCCACCTCACCGGCGTGCGGCCCGGCACAGTGCTCGAAACCGGCGACACGTTTGCGCTCGTCGGCGCGGTGGGGCCGCCGCTCCCGGCGCAGGTCTCTTACACAGTTACTTCCCCATCAGGACAGCAGCGCCAGTTCTCCGCACGCGCTAACCGCATCGGTTATTACTACCGCCCCGAGCAGGACTTCGCCGTGCAGGAGCCGGGCCTCTACACCGTGGACCTTCGGGTAACCTACGATGGTCAGACTTCCGCCGGACAGGTGACGCCGCCGTTTCCCACGGGCGACGTGTTGGGCACGGCCAACGGACGGTTCCAGTTTTACGTGGTGCCGAAGAACGCGCCCCCGCTCGCCGTCCGACTTTCCGAGAGCACGCAGTTGCGGTCGCCGTGGGCATTGGACGCGGAAGGCAGCGGTCTGAGCGCAGCGCATGTCACGACCATGATGCCGGGGTTTCTGCTGGAGTCGCGCGATCTGGCGCTCACCGGCGGTGGGTTTCGCTACCGGTATGATCCGATCACTCTGGCGCGCGATTTCCCCAACCTGGATGTGAATCCAGCGCCCGCCGATGTGGTCACGATCAGCCTGTTTGGAACTGCGACCGGGGCCGACGGACGACCCAGCTACGCGGCACGCGTGATCGCGCTGCATGGGATTGACGTGCTCAACCCGGAGCAAACCGTTGTTCCTCCTACCCCCAGCGCCTTGAGCAGCGGCGCGCACTTCGCTCCGGGCGCTCCCAGCGCTCCGGTTGCGCCAGGCAGCATTGCGTCACTGTTCGGGTTCAACTTGGGTTCTTCCGTCACTTGGGCTCCCAGTGTTCTGCTTCCGACGACGCTCGCGGGTTCCAATGTCCGCTTCAACAACGTCGCCGCGCCGCTGTTCTACGCCTCGCCGTCGCAGGTGAACCTGCAAATCCCTTGGGAGTTGGCCGGGCAAACGCAAGTCTCGCTGACTGCTGCCCTGGGCGACGCCGTGAGCGCGCCTCTGACGGTTGGTCTGGCTCCCCACGCCCCGGCTATTTTCACGATCGGCAGTGGAGGGCAGGGGGCCATTCTGATTGCGGGGACAAGCTCGATTGCGGCGCCGGAAGGGAGCCTGCCCGGCGCCCGGCCCGTCCGGCGCGGTGAGTTTCTTTCGATTTACTGCACGGGTCTGGGCGGGGTAACCAACCAGCCCGCCACGGGCGCGCCTGCGCCCGCTAGCCCCCTGGCCACCACGACCACTCACCCCGTGGTCACCCTGGGCGACGTTTCCGCTGCGGTGACCTCCTCCGCCCTGGCGCCGGGTTTTGTCGGACTCTACCGAGTGAATGTTCAGGTACCGGAGAACGCTCCGACGGGAGATATTGTCTCTGTCGTGATCAGCGCCGGCGGGACTAGCTCCAATGCCGCGACGGTGGCAATCCAGTAGGTGGATTCCTCCTGGCGCGGTGTGAGGAATGTCCCACGCCTGCTTGCCCGATTCCGCGCTATAAGCCCGTAAGCCTGCGTTCTCGCTCACCCCGCGTCAACCTGGTTCTGCGGCGATCTGACCCGACGCGCAGTCTTCAATTCTTTCCCAAACTTTTCCGCTCCTCGTCCCAATCCTTGATGGACTGCTTGTAGAGCTTCACCCAGGCTCGTCTTCCTTGCGGGGTATCCAGGCAAACTCCTTCGTCCTGCGGCCTGTCCGGGGGGAGTTTCTTGTAATATCGCGTGACAGTAAATGGGGCGGTTAAGGCGAACCGATCGTCAATGGTGGAGACCTTTTCGATCCACTGGTCATTGGCTACGAATCGCCAGCGCTCGACGATGTGAAGCGCTTCAGTATGCCGCTGGCGGTCCCGCGTGAACCAGGTTTTTTCATTGAAGCCGATGCCATCGGCCAGCAGCGTGTCCCCTTCCCAATGTCCGATCCAATCGCCGAGATAGGTGAGCGGCGGATTCTTCAGATGGGGGCGGTTGAGGTAAATTCTGCGGCTTCCGCCGAGGTAGATGCCTCCTCCCCTCCCCCCGATCAGAGTAATCTTCTCCGGCGAAACCACCAACTGGAAATCCAACGAGGAGTCTTTGCGGACCGTGCCTTGCGGCCGGCACAGCGCCGAGTCTTCGACATTCCACACGGTGCCTGCCCGTCGCGCCCGGGCCCAGGGCTGGGTCAGGGAATCAATCAACTTGATCGTGTCCGGCTCCGGGGGATGGAGCACCGTAAAGCCGGGCGGCGCAATTTTCCCCTGCCGATCCTGCTGTTCATACATTCCCATCCACTTCTCCTGCCAGCCTGCCGGTGGAGGAGTCCTTTTTTCCGCGGGGCTGCCGCTAGTTTGCGCCACAGCCGACACGGGGCCCATTCCAGCCGCTACAGCCATCGCTGTCCCAAATAGGATGACTCGAGAAAATGAGTCCGGTACGCGGTTCATCGCTCCTCCTTGCCTCCTCCTTGGCTCCTCCTTGCTGCTCTCCTTCCCCTGGCAACCAGAGGCGCCTTGCGGTCCTGCTACACTCCGCCGATTGCCAGTTTATACCGAATAACCCGCGTTGGGGGAAACCCTTTTCGCGGCTCAGCGCCTGCATCCGCCCGTAACCTATCCGACGGGCTTGCTTTCCGTTCGCGCGGGCACTCCGCTATTTTTCGCTTGACACATCGTGCCCGATTTAGGGATGATACACGAGTAATTTGATAGACGATTTGGCGTCGAAGCGGAGGAGTGCCTGGGGACGGATGAGAGACCGGAATCGGTTGTTGTTTCCCTGCCTTTGTCTGAAGCCACCGGCCACGGTTTATCCAGTTGTAGCGGAGTGGAGGCTGCGATGAAAAGAACGGTCCTGTGCTGCATCGGAATCGCCCTTTGGATCGGCTCCTTGCCGGCGGGCGCGCAGCAAGCCTCGGACTCTACGCCCGCCGCTCAATACAAAGCAGTCCTGACTCGCTACTGCATCACCTGCCATAATGAACGGCTGAAGACGGCCGACCTGATGCTCGACAAGGTGGACGTCGCCAACGTCACTGCCAACCCGGAAATTTGGGAAAAGGTCATTCGCAAACTGCGCGCGGCGGCCATGCCTCCTTCGGGCGCGCCGCGGCCCGATCCGGCCACCTACGACTCCTTCGCCACGTACCTGGAGACGGCGATTGACACGGCGGCGGCCGCGCGGCCCAATCCCGGCCGTCCGGTGGTTTCGCGCATCAACCGCGCCGAGTACGTCAACGCCGTGCGCGACCTGTTGGCGGTGGATACCACCGCGATTGACATCCCGTCGGCGCTGCCCGCCGACGATTCGGGCTTCGGGTTCGACAACATCGGAGACGTCCTCTCGGTGTCGCCGGTGCTGCTGGAACGCTACATGTCGGTGGCGCAGCGGTTGCGCCGCCTGGCGATCGGCGATCCCACCATCAAGCCGGAGTCGAAAAATTACAGCGTCCCCACGCTCCTGATGCAGGACGACCGCATGAACGAGTCGCTGCCGTTCGGGTCGCGGGGCGGAATCGCCGTGCGACATCACTTCCCGCTCGACGGCGAGTACGAGATCAAAATTCTGCTGCAGCGAGATCCGGATAACTTCATCAAAGGCCTCGGTGAAGCTCGCCAGCTCGACGTGCGTGTGGACGGGCAGCGAATCAAGGAGTTCACGGTAGGCGGCGTACACAAGGGTGAGTCGGAGACGGCGTTCGGCACCTACGGCAGCCCCGAGCAGACCGAATACGAGCGCAACGCGGACGCTAGTCTGGAAGTGCGCTTCCCGGCCAAGGCAGGCTCGCAGGTGGTCGCGGTCACGTTCCTGAATGGGGCGGCCATGCCGGAGGGTCCGTGGCGGCCGCGCCAGTCCGGCCTGGGCGCCGCAGCCAAGTACAGGGACTATACACAGGGCGAGCCGGCCATTGGGAGCATCCGGGTCAGCGGGCCCTTCGACGCCACCGGGCCGGGCCAGACCGCCAGCCGCAACAAAATCTTCATTTGCCAGCCCGCCGGGAAAGAGGACGAAGAAACCTGCGCCAAAAAGATTCTGACCACGCTGGCGCGCCGCGCCTATCGGCGGCCAGTCACCGAGCGGGAAATGCTGACCCTGCTGAGCTTCTACAACGAGGGGCAAAAGCAGGCGGGGTTCGAGGCGGGCATCGGGACGGCGCTGCGCCGCATCTTGGTGAGTCCGTCGTTCCTCTTCCACGTGGAGAACGATCCGGACAACGTCGCGCCCGGCAGCGCCTATCGCATCAGCGATTTCGAGCTGGCTACCCGGATGTCGTTCTTCCTGTGGAGCAGCATCCCTGACGACGAGCTTCTGGACGCGGCCGAGCGGGGGCAGTTGCGAGACCCTGCGATGCTGGAACAACAGGTGCGGCGGATGCTGGCGGATGCCCGCGCACAGGCTCTGGTGAACAACTTCGCCGGACAGTGGCTCTACCTGCGCAACGTGCCGGCGGCGGCCCCGGACCCGGAGTTGTTCCCGGACTTCGAAGAGAACCTGCGCGAGGCGCTGCTACAAGAGACCAACCTGTTCTTCGCCAGCACGCTCCGCGAGAACCGCAGCGTGCTGGACTTGTTGAACGCCGACTATACGTTCCTCAACGAACGGCTGGCCCGCCACTACGGGATTCCGAACGTGTACGGCAGCCACTTCCGGCGCGTCACCTTGACCGATCAAAACCGGCGGGGGCTGCTGGGGCAGGGGAGCATCCTGATGGTGACCTCCTACGCCACCCGCACGTCGCCCACGCTGCGCGGCAAGTGGGTGCTCGAAAACATCCTGGCCGCACCGCCGCCGCCGCCGCCCGCCAACGTCGTGGCGGCTCTGCCCGACGCCAAACAGGGAGGAGAAATCCGCTCGGTGCGCCAGTTGCTGGAGCAGCACCGCGCCAACCCCGTCTGCGCCACCTGCCACGGGCGGATGGACCCGCTGGGCTTCGCGCTCGATAACTTCGACGCCCTCGGCCAGTGGCGGGACACCGAGGCCGGCAAGCCGATCAACGCCTCCGGAATCCTTCCGGACGGCACCAAGTTCGAAGGCGCGAGCGGCCTGCGCAACGAGCTAATGAAACACCCCGAGCAGTTCGCTACTTCGGTTGCGGAAAAGCTCCTTACCTACGGCCTGGGCCGTGGGGTGGAGTATTACGATCAACCCGCCATCCGGAAAGTCGTGCGGGAGGCGGCTTCCAGCGACTACCGCTGGTCATCTATCCTTGCAGGTATCATCAAGAGTACGCCATTTCAGATGAGGAGGTCAGGACAACCATGATGATTTTCAAGAAAGCCATCCCGCGCCGCACGTTCCTGCGCGGCATGGGCGCAACGTTCGCTTTGCCGCTGCTGGACGGAATGGTTCCGGCGTTCGCGTCCGAGCTGGATACGGGGGCGAAACCGACGAGCCGCTTCTCCGTGGTCTATGTCCCGAACGGGATGGTCATGCAGAAGTGGACGCCCCAGGGGGAAGGAGCGCTCGAGATGAGCCCCATTCTGGAGCCGCTCACTCCGTTCCGGGATAAGCTTACCGTCCTGACCGGCCTCGTGCACAAGCACGGGTTCGCGCTGCCGGGCGAGGGCGGGGGCGACCACGCCCGGGGCACCGGCTCGTTCTTAACGGGGGTGCATCCCAAGAAGACCGAAGGCCCGGACATCCAGGCCGGAATTTCGGCGGACCAGATCGTGGCGAAGGAGCTGGGCAAGCAGACCCAGGTGCCGTCGCTCGAGCTGGCCATCGAGAACTCCGCCGAGTTGGTCGGAGAAACCGACGCCGGTTACAGCGGTGCCTACATCAACACGCTGTGCTGGCGGACTCCCACCACGGCGCTGCCGATGGAATGCCAGCCGCGCGCGGTCTTCGAGCGCCTGTTCGGCGACAGCGACACAACCGATCCGGCCGCCCGGCTCGCCCGCATCCGCGAGGACCGCAGCCTGCTCGACTCGGTGGTCCAGGAAGTGCAGCCGATGATGCGGAACCTGGGTTCCAACGACCGCACCAAGCTCACCGAATACCTCGACGCGGTGCGCGGCATCGAGCAGCGCATCCAGCTCGCCGAGCAGCAAAGCTCTCGCGAGCTGCCCGTGATGGAGCGGCCCGTCGGCATCCCGCCCACCTTCGAAGAGCACGTGAAGCTGATGTTCGACCTGCAGGTGCTCGCGTTCCAGACCGACCTGACCCGCGTGATCACCTTTATGATGGCGCGCGAAAAGAGCACCCGGGCCTACCGCGAAATCGGCATCACCGAGCCGCATCACCCGCTCTCGCACCACAAGAACGATCCTAAGATGTTGGACGGGCTGGCCACCATCCAGAACTATCACATCAAGCTGTTCGCGTATTTCCTGGACAAGCTGCGGTCTACTGCGGACGGCAGCGGCTCCCTGCTCGATCACACCGTGATCCTGTACGGAGGCAGCCTCAGCGACAGCAACCAGCACCTCCATGACAACCTGCCCATCTTGCTGGCGGGCGGGCACCAGGGCGGCCGTCACATCCGGTATGCCAAGGAGAAGGAGACGCCGGTGTCGAACCTGCTCCTGAACATGCTGGACAAGGTCGGCGTTCCGCTGGACAACCTCGGCGACAGCACCGGAAAGCTCGAACCGCTTTCCGCCGTTTAGTTAACCTCCTCAACTTCCCGAGGGGACGCCTACACGGCGTCCCCCGGGCTGACCTCCTCGGGCGCACGCCGTGCGTGCGCCCTTTTCTTTTCCTCCCACCGCAAACACAAAGGCACTCGGAAGAGCTGTTTCCAGCCTTCCTTCGTGTCTTTGTGCCTTTGTGGTGAGTTGAGCTACTGCGCGGCCGGGGCAGCCGGCGCCATCATCTTTGCCCGCAGGGCGGCGCGGTCCACTTCGTCGCCGCGGAGGTAGACGGCGGAGATCCTGCGCGTATTCTTGATGTCATCGAGTGGATTGGCGTCCAGCACCACGAAGTCCGCGCTCTTGCCCGTGGCTACGGTCCCGACGTCCGACATCTGCAGCAAGTCGGCCGAGTTGCGGGTCGCCGCCGTGATAACCTGAGCCGGAGTCAAGCCCGCCGCCACCATGTCGGCCATCTCGATGTGGGCAGCCCACGGAATGCCGCCGTCGGTGCCGAAGGCGACCTTCACGCCCGCATCACTCATCTTCTTGAGATTGCGCGCCTGGATTCCGAACAGCTTCGCAGCCTCGGGATCGTCTTTGAATTCCTCCTGAAGCTTCGCCAGCTCGGCGGCGGGGACGCTGTCGGCGAGGAAGCTCAAGTCATCGGCGGCGCCCCGGTCGGGAAGGTTCGGAGCGATGATCAGGCCCTGGCGCCCCTTGGCGAGGTTGAGGAACTCGTCGTCAACGTCCCGGTCGCGGACGCCGTGCGCGAACAGGTCGAGATTGGCGCGGAGCAGCCCCTTGCCGTCCGCCAGCGAATAGATGTGAGCCGTAACGCGGATGTTGTTCTTGTGGGCCTCGTCAATTACCGCGCGATACAAGGCCGGGGTCAGCTTCGTGACGGTGCCGTTGCGGTCGTCCACCCAAATCTTGATCACGTCCACCTTATTGGCGGCGTTCTCCTGGACGGCCTTGCGGGCGTCCTCTTCGGTCTTGAGCCAGTAGGGATCCTGCGAGCGTCCCGGCTCCACGCCAGTGATTCCGCGGCCTGCGGTGCGCGCCCGCGCGGCGTTGGGGATGGTTTCTCCCCGCACCTGGAACATCGGTGCGAAATCCCGGCCGAGGCTCATCGCCACGCCGACCCCGTAGTACGCAAACCCCTCCAACGATTTGATGAGCCCCTCGCGGTCCTGCGGCAGGTGTTTGTGCGTGTCAATGATCGCCGGCATGACGGTCTTGCCGGCCAGGTTGACGCGCGCCGCTCCCTCGGGAACGGTGACTTGGCCCGCCGCGCCAACCGCGCTGAACCGGCCGTTCTCGACAACGAAGGCGGCATTCTCCATGGGTGCGCTCTCGTCCCCGACAATCAGCCGCGCTCCCTCATACACCACTGCGTCCGTCTCCGGCGCGGGCGGCTGCGAGGAGCAGCCCGCTAGGAAGACAACGATCGTAAACAGACTTCCTAACAACGTCACACGGCGCATACAAACCTCCCCCCCCAGAATGAATTTCTGAATTTCCTGAAATTCCGAACTTCCCAAACTGCGATTGCCAACGGCCGGATTCCACGGCGCTGATCCGCTGCTCATTGTACCACGGAAACAATGGCAACGATTCTTGTGATCGGACTGAGCGGCCGCTTGAGGTTCGTTTCGCTTTTGGCGTAGATTGGATTTTGCGGGGGCAAGAAGTACAGGTCCCTCGCTCCCATCGGCTACGCTCAGGGCAGGCCGCTCGGGATGACCGGGAAAATAGTTTTTCCAAAGGGGAGAGAACAGTGATGCAAGCAAACGCATCCGCCGTATTCGGCGGCGGCTGTTTCTGGTGCACCGAGGCGGTCTTCGAGCGGCTGCAAGGCGTGCTTTCCGTGCGGCCCGGCTACGCCGGAGGGAAACGCCCCAACCCCAGCTATGAGCAAGTCTGCACCGGCGCCACCGGCCATGCCGAGGTGGTCCGCATTGAATACGATCCCGCGCGGGTCTCCTTCCGGGACCTATTGACGGTTTTTTTTGCCACGCACGACCCCACCACTCCGAACCAGCAGGGGCATGACGTGGGGACCCAGTACCGATCCATCATTCTCTATGCCGACGCGCAGCAGAAGCGCGTGGCGGAGGAATTCATCCAGGAGCTGGCGAAGTCGGGCCAGTTCCGTCAGCCGATTGTCACCGAGGTGAAACCGCTCGACACGTTCTACGAGGCCGAAGCCTATCATCGCGAATACTATCGGCGCAATGAGAGCCAGCCGTATTGCCAGTTCGTGATCTCTCCCAAGGTCGGGAAGTTCCAGCAGCGGTTCCGCGAGCTGCTGAAACCCTGACCATTCCGCGAGCCTTATGCCGACCGCTTCCCGCGAGGCCGCTGCGTTGAAGACGCTCATTTCCCAAAAACGAATCGAGCGGACCGTTCGGAGCCTGGCGCGACGGATTGACCGCTACGCACGAACGAACGGCATTCGCGAGCTCAGCGTGCTGTGCGTGCTGGACGGAGCGTTCCTGTTTTGCGCGGACCTCGTGCGCTGTTTGCGGACGCCCGTGGTTATCGCGTTCGTGAAAGCTCGCTCCTACAACGGCGCCCGCAGGGGCGCGCTGACATTGACGCGCCTTCCCAAAGCAATCCAGGGCCGCCCTGTGCTGATCGTGGACACCGTTTACGACACCGGAATGACCATCCAGAAAGTGCTCCGGGAAGTCCGCAAGCAAACCTCGCGGATTGCGCTGGCGATCCTCGTGGAAAAGCACGGCAAGGCAGCCTTGCCACCGCACTCGTGGGCGGTCGAAACGTTTGTGGGAATCCGAGTCCGCGGCGACCCATTTCTGGTCGGCTATGGGCTCGACTGCGGCGGCCGCTTCCGGCAGTTGAAAGACATTTGCGTAAAGCAAGAAGTCAGGAGTCAGTAGCCAGAAGTCAGAAGAAAAGCAGGTCCCTCGTCGCTCGCGCTCCTCGGGATGACAGAGTTTGGGTGATTTTTCTACT
>CAYWWM010000063.1:0-9512 GCA_964461735.1 uncultured Solibacteraceae bacterium
AAGCTCTTCGCCGCGCAGGCGGATCTGGACCGTAAATACTTTATGATGCTCCGGACCGCGCTCGCGCACCACAACATATCGAGGCGGGGGGTCGCGCCGCCCCTGCAACAGTTCCTGCAACTCCGACTTGTAGTCGGCCGTGCGGTGCTGCTCCCAGTCCACGGGATCCAGAACATAGCGGCGGACAAAGGCGCGCGCCGGCTCCAGGCCGCCGTCTAGGTAGAGGGCCGCCACCAGCGCTTCGAGCGCGTCCACCAGCAGCGTTTTCTTCTCCCTCCCGCCGCTTTGCTCTTCCCCCTTCCCCAGCCGCAGGAACCGCCCGATGGCGATTTCCTGGGCGATGGAGTGCAGGTGAGCCGCACTCACCAGGTGCGCTTTGAGCTTCGAGAGTCGGCCCTCGGCGCCATCGGGAAACCGCTCTACCAGGGCTTCGCTCACCAGGAATCCCAGGATGGCGTCCCCCAGAAACTCCATCTGCTCATTGGGATGATTGCCGTTCGCGCCGGCCGATTCCTGGACGTGCGAGCGGTGCGTCAAGGCCCGTTCCAGCAGCGCGACGTTGCGAAAGCAATACCCGATGGAATGTTCGAGTTCGAGCATAAAGGCGGTGGTTAGGGAGTGGGGAGTAGAGAGTAGGGAAAGACAGTCTTTTCCCCACTCACTACTCACTACTCACCACTCACTTTCTTCTCACGGCGCCGGAGCTTCCGCGGGCTGCGGGGGCGCGGTGTCGCTCCCGGAGCCTCCGGAGGCTTCTCGGGACTTCAGAACAAAATCTTTGGCCTCTGCGACGAGATCTCTCGCCAGTCCATCCGGAGAGCTGACCTTGACTCCGCCGACGGAGGCGGCGCGGTCCAGAGCTTCGATCGCTTGATCGTACTTCTTCTGGAAGGAGTAGCTGAGCCCCAGGCGATAAAACGTAACCGGGTCGGGGGAGGAGGCCAGATCGGTGGCGCGCTTGAATTCGGTCTCCGCCCGCAAGAAATCTTCCCGGATCAGGCTCACCATCCCCAGGGAGGCGTGGGAGGTAGCCGCCGCTTCGCGCTTGGTCTGCTCCCAGCGGACGGGTGTCACGCCGGCGGGCTGGGGCATGCGGGGCAGCAGGTCCAGAATCCGCTGCGCATACGTTTCGGCCAGGGCCAGGTTTTCATCCCGCTCGGGGTCGCTGCGGTTGGTTCGCTCCGGAATGGCCGAGGCCAGGATCAGCAGCGCCACCAAGTTGTCTTCATTTTCCCCCAGCGTCAACTCCCCGTAGGTCAGGAGGCTCGAAAAGTCGTTCTTGGCCTGAAAGGCCTGCGTCGCGGCTTGAAAGGCGTACTCCCGCAACTCGGAGTCCGGGAAGTGGAGCAGAAAATCCTCGATCAACTGAATCTGCTCGTCGGTCCGCGTCTCGCGCATGAACCGCTGGTACTCGGCAAACTCCTCCTCGGTCTTGGCGCGGGGTTGGCGCGGCGCCGCGGGCGTGGCCGCAGAGGCGCCCGATGCCGGGGAAGTTGCCGGAGACGTGGCCGCCGGCGGAGACGTCTGTTGCGCCGGCAGCGCCAGGAGCATTCCTCCATTCAGGAAGAGATACGCAGCCGCCAGGGCTGCCGCGATTCGTTGCCAAAGTCTCTGCATAAAATCCATTTCTGAAGCGAAAAAAGCTCCCACTTCCGCAATCCGAAACTATCAACTATCAACTAATCCACTCCCAGCTCCCGGGTCAGGGTCTGGTTCCGAGGGGAACGCGCTGCCGGGGCCTGCCCTCCGGGGTCTCGGCGCCCGGAGCCGGCCTGCCGCTGGGGGACACAAAGCCTTGCTGGATGCCCTTTTCGGCGGCCTCGCGGGTGTCGAGCGAGGGGTCGCCGGCCGCCAGCGCCGCTTGGTAAGCGCGCACCGCTTCCGAGCGCTTGCCTTCGAGGTCGAGCATGCGGCCGAGATAGATGTGCGACCAGGCCTTGGTGCGCGCGTCGGTTGAGAGCGCTGCCGCCTGGGTGAAATATTCCTTGGCGCGCTCAGGCTGCTTCTGCTGGCTCGCCACGATCGCCAGGCCGTAGAGCACGCGCGGCTGCGGCCCGTACTGTTTGAGCGCCGCGTCGAAGATCTGGAGCGCCTGCTCGAACTCGCCTTGCGCGATGCTGGTTTCGCCGCGCAGCGTCATTTCTTCGAGCGAGTTCCACGGCGTTTCGCGGAATTGGGAAGACCGCGCCCGGAACTGCACACCCGCCAGCCGGTTCTGCTCGTTGCGCACCGAGATGCCGTCAATCAACTCGGAGTAATAGAGCCGCATACCGACCGGCTGCTGCTCGAAGGTTGCCATGGACTCAAAGAAGTAATCTGCTAGATAAAGCCCTTCTTCGACGGCTTCGCGGGCGGCGCGGCGTTTCGCTTCGAGGTCGCCCGGCGCGCGCCGCGCCTGGATCGCCCGGATCAGCGATTCGGTCAGCAGCAGGCTGAAGCTCCCGCGAAAGGCCGGATCAAGCCCCGGCACCCGCTGCGTGATGCGGTGCAGATCGGCTTTCGACTCCACGATGCGGGCGTTCCGATAGGGATACGGGTCGAGCAGGTAATGCAGCCAGCCGTGCCGGATGTCCGCCTCCGGCGACTCGACCGACGGGCCGACCACCAGGTAGTAATCGTCCCCGTAGCTGCGCGCGTGCGATTGATTGGGCGCGGCCAGCGGGCTGATATAAATCGCGAACCCGCGATTCGAGTACCCGGAGGTGTCCAGGCGCAGGTAGGCGTTGGTTTCGAGAATCACCTGCGCCAGCAGCTTCCGGTAGCGGTCGCTCTCCTGCTCCATGGCCGGCAGGTGCTTGGCCCACAGGCCGGCGATATCCGCCTCGCGGTAGAAGGCGGCGAGCAGCGGCGCCAGGTCGCGCAGGTCCCAGACGTCCAGAGGCACGTTGGCGGGGTTCTGCGGCAAGGCGAATTCCGGCGGGGCCGACAGGAACAGCGCCAGCGAGATGTACTGGCTCAGGTTCTGGTCCGGGTCGCGGATCTGGTGGCTGCGATAGAACTCCTGCAAGTCCGCCAGCACTGGAATCGTCCGCTGGGCCAGCTCCTCGCGCACTGCCGCCCGCAACGGCACCAGCTCGGGCCGCTCCATCCCGGCGTCATAGCCCGCCAGATTGATGGCCGCCAGCACGGTGAACAACTGCTGGTTCGGGTCGGCGACGATGGTTTGCTCTTGCCCCTGCCCCTGCGCGCGCAGGCGCGCCTCTCCTCCCAGCAGAAGGCAGCCGAGCAGCAGAATCCTCGTGAAAGTGGCGATTCTCAATGGCCCCCGTGACGTTTGGGCCGGAAAGCGATCCAGGCCGTTTGCTATCTCTCTCAGTGTAGGGATTTTCGCAGGTGGCGTCAACCGGCTGGGCGCGGCTGGAGATGGCAACGCTGCTCCCCGGGACAATTTCAGGCCGGTTGCAGCCGTTGCTTCCGAGCAGCAACAAAGCGTATCTCAAGCCGTCTGTCCAGGGCGCCGGCGATGCGACGCAACATTGCCAGGGAGTGGCCTTCGTAGTCGGCGTCCTCCAGTCGGCAGATGACGGAGGCGGTGGTCCCCACTCGCTTGGCGAGTTCGCGTTGGCTCAGACCGGCCTGCGTCCGCAGCCGGAACAGCAAAGAGGCGAGTTCGGCATTGAGCAGTTCCTGTTCATAAGCGGCGCCTCGCTCGGGATCATTCCCAACGTACCGTCGGTAGGCATATTGCAGCGCAGCGGATCGGATCGGTTTCTTGCTAGCCATGTTCCCTCGCGACAGCAAACGTGTGTTTCTCCGGCGACTGCTCAAACTGGCGCTTGCGGGCAATTGCACGATCTATCTCAACCGTCGGCACCTCCTGCTCCTTTCGCAGGCCATGGGAAACTACGATGGCCGGCGTCTTGTAAAAGAAGTAGAGCATCCGGTAATGCACCCCTCGGAAGCTGGCCCGAAGCTCGTAGACGCCGTCCCGGAGGTAATCGGCCTCCGGCCTTCGCAATTCGTGTCCCAGCATTTCCAGTCGCTGCAAGCGCGCCAAGCATTTCAACCGTGCCTTGTCGGGCAACGCCTCCAGCCAATCCAGCAGGGGAACGCTCCCGCCTTCGTCCCGAAAGAAGAGGATAGGCGTAGGCGGCAAACGCGCTCCCTTTATGTTCGCAAGAATGCGAACGGCTGTCAAGTCAAGTGCGGTGGCCAACTCGCAACCATGACATTGAGATTGGGTCGGCCGAAATCCCGCGGCACGCAAGACGCGCCCTGGCCACCCCGCTTGCTCACGCGCGCGGCTCTGCTTCCGGCATGGCCCCGGTGGCCTGGTAGGCCATCTGGTTCAGCTTGCTGATTCGCAGGTGCATGGGCGGGTGGGTGGCGAGCAAGTCGCCCAGGAAGTCCTGCCGCAGGTCTATTTTTCTCCCCAGCGGGTCGGCGATGCAGAGGTGGGCCGTGCCGCGCTTGATGGCTTGGGTCGGCGCGACGGACATCTCGATCTTTTTGAGCGCGGAGGCGAGGCCGCCGGGGTTGCGGGTCAACTCGGCGCCGGTGGCGTCGGCCAGGTATTCCCGCTGCCGCGAGACGGCCAGGGCCAGCAGTTGCGCGATAATCGGGGCGAGAATTACGGTGATGATCCAAATCACGAAGAACACGACTGCGAGGCCGCCTCCTCCTTTGGACTTCCGTCCTCCGCCTCCGCCGGAACCGCCAAAGCGCATGGCGCGGGCGGACCAGTCGCTCAGCAAGACCACAGCTCCGGCCAGGGCCGCGATGGTGGTCATGACGCGAATATCGAGGTTGCGGACGTGGCTCATCTCGTGCGCGATGACGCCCTGCAGCTCCTCCCGGTTGAGCTTGTCGAGCAGCCCTTTGGTCACGGCGACCGAGGCGTGGTGCGGGTCCATGCCCGTGGCGAAGGCGTTCGGATCGGAGTCGGGAATGATGTAGACCTTCGGAAAGGGGAGCCCGGAGGCGATGCGCATCTCGTCCACGATATTGAAGAGCTGCTTTTCCTGGGGATCGGTGGTCGAAGAAGAAACCGGGCGCGCCCCCGCCGCGGCCAGCACGGCCCGGTCGCCGAAGCGCAGCCCCCACCAGGCCTGGCCGGACGCGATGGCGAGCGCCAGCAGCGTGCCGAACGGTAGCGGACTGCCTCCTCCGTTCCCGTCCGAGGAGGCTGCGCCTTCCGGTTCGAGCCAGCCCGTGTAGCCGAAGTAGAAGAAATCGAACCCCAGCCCCAGAAAGATGAAAAAGAGAATGAAGACGGCGGTGACGATCCAGGTGGTCTTGCGGTTCGCGGCCTGCTGCTCGTAGATGTTCATGGGACTGCTTAGGTCGGTTTAACTTTTAGTGTAGACCGTAAGGGCATCCCGGCTAGCCGGGATGCCGTAAAGACCTCCCGCTGCGAGGCCGGCTTCAGCCGCTGAGGTTTGTCTTGCAACGCTTCTGGAAGGACATCCCTCAGGCGCTCAAGCGCTGCTCCAACGAGCTGCATTCGGCACGACTTAACCTGGATTATTCATCAACTTCAAGAGACCCCAATCGCCTCGCTACGGGATTTGGAGTTTGTTTCGGATTTAGTGCCTATGGAATTTGAATTCTTGCCGCCGCCGGCGGGAAATTTTTGAGCATATCGGTTTTAGCCAATACTCACGGGCCTTCGGAGCGCTTTCCGAAACGGCCCAACGTTTCGGAATCCGGAATTCGGAATCTGTCATTTCGGTTCCCGCTCTGGCGGGTTAGGGTTTGGGATTTAGGATTTTCTTCACCTCCGTGTCCTCTGTGGTTGGTCTGACCCACTATCCACTAACCACTATCCACTAACCACTGCTTTGCGGCGGCATGCGCATCAGGCGGCTGATGCGGTTGGCCATCGGCGGATGCGTGGCGAGCAGATCGGCCCACCAGCCTTCCTGGAACCCGACTCTGCGCCCCAGCGGGTCGGCGATGCAGAGGTGGGCCGTGCCGCGCTTCATGGACCGCGTGGGGGCGAATTCCATCTCGATTTTCTTCAAGGCCGAGGCCAGGGCGTCGGGGTGGCGAGTCAGCTCCGCGCTGCCGGCGTCGGCCAGGTATTCACGCTCCCGCGAGACCGCCATCGCCAGCACTTGCGCGATCACCGGCGCGAGGAACGCCGTCCCCAGCCAGAGCAAGAGCAGCGGCAAGCGCGTGACCCCCTTCACGCCGCGCGACAGCAGCCCCTGCTGCGCTTCCGCCGCCACTCCCAAGCCTCCGCGCAGGCTCCGCTGCACCCAGTCGCTCAGCAGCACGGCGGCCCCCACCAGCGCGGCGATCACCGTCATCAGCCGGACGTCGAGATTGCGGATGTGGCTCAGCTCGTGGCCGATCACGGCTTGCAATTCCTCGCGCGTAAGCCGGTCGAGCAGTCCCTGCGTCACGGCGATGGAGGCGTGCGCCGGGTCGCGGCCCGTCGCAAAGGCGTTCGGGTCCGGGTCAAAGACGAGGTAGACCTTCGGCATGGGCAGGCCGGCGACGGCGCTCATCTCTTCGACGACCTGCAAGAGGTCTTTCCGCTGCGGATACCACGTGCCGGGGTAGATGCGCATGGACATGGCCGAGTCGAGCACCGCCTGGTCGCCGCCATAGAGAGACCACAGCGACCAGTAGAAGGCCAGGGCCAGAAAAATCAGCGTCACGTAAGGGCGCGACGGGCGGGGAATCTCGACCTTAACATCCGGCACTCCCGGAATCGTGGCCATCATCACCGGCGGCCCCCACGGATCGTAGCGCAGGTAGTAATAGTCGAACCCGAACCCCAGCACGGCGATCAGCGCAATGAAGACCAGAATCACCGCAAGCGTCTTGCGGCGGTTCGACCGCTGCTGCTCGGGGAGGGTCATGGAAAGCAGGTGTCGGGTGTCAGGTTTCAGGTGTTAGGGAATAGCCTCCGTGCCGGAACCTGACACCTAGCACCTGACACCTAAAACCTATTTTTTCAGTGACAGATTCACCGCGGGAACTTCGCGCTCGGCGGCGACCGTGATCTCGAACAGCTCCGCCAGCTTGAACCCGAACGACGAGGCGATGATGCTCGCGGGAAAAACCTGTTGCGCGATGTTGAATGCCGTCGCGATGTCGTTGTAGAACTGCCGCGAAAACGCGATCTTGTTCTCGGTCGAGGTCAGCTCTTCCTGCAACTGGTGGACGTTCTCGCTGGAGCGCAGTTGCGGATACTGCTCGACCACGACGAAGAACTTCGAAAGTGCGTCGGTGAGGGCGCCTTCTTTGGCGGCGGCGTCGGCCACCCCGCGCGCGCCCATGGCGGCCGAGCGCGCTGAGATCACCTTTTCGAGCGTGTCCTGCTCGAACTCCATGATCCCTTTGACTGTGCTGACCAGGTTCGGGATCAGGTCGTGGCGGCGCTTGAGCTGCACGTCAATCTGCTTCCAGCCGTTGGCGACCTGGTTGCGGAGCGTCACCAGGCCGTTGTATTTCACGATCACCCACAACACGATCACCCCGATTACGATCAGGACCATCAATGCGGTCAATGCCATCGCGGTGCCTCCTTCGGACAGCTTGCTGTCATCCCGAGCGCAGCGAGGGACCTGCTTTTCCCCCTGGATGCAGGCGACACTTTGCTCCCTGACACTTTACCGAAAGACGGAGCGAATTTCACCCGTTACGCGCAGCAATTCGACGCGCGCGGTCTCGGCGCGGTACTCCGCCTGGTACAGCGCGACCCAGCGCACGGCCTCCTCGATGCGGGCCTGCTCGACGGCGAGCCGGTTGGCGCGGCCTTCTTCAAACCGCGCCAGCGCCACTTCGACCGAGCGCCGCGCCAGTTCGAGCTCCAGGCGCGCCACCTCGCGCGCGACGGCCTGTTGCTCCGTGTTCGCCCAAAGCTGGCGGATCTCGAGCGCGATCGCGGACTGGGTGTTCTCGAGGCGGTAGCGCGTTTCGGCCAGCTCCGCCGCAGCCCGTGACAGGCGCGCGGCGCGCCGCTCGCGCTCGTAGACCGGAACCTGGATCGAAACGCCGAGCGTGGCGTTATGCCGGGCGAAGCGCTGGAAGTAGTCCTCAAAGTTGTTGATCTTGCTGAACAGGCCGTACTGGCCGACCAGGTTGATGCGCGGCCAGCGCGTGGCCTCCTCGCTCTTGACGGCAAATTCCCGGGCCTCGACTTCCTCCTGGAGCGCCCGCAGGCCCGGGTTGCGTTCGAGAGCCAGCGCGATCAACCGCTCGGGCGTTTCCTCCGGGTCGGCCAGCGGGATTTCCGCGGGGGCCGTGAGCATCGTCTGCGCCGCCGCCGGCAGGCCCACGAGGTCCCGCAGCCGCGCTTCGAGCAGCCGGATGCCGCTTTCGAGACTGACCTGCTCGGCATTCGAGCGAGCCGTGTTGAGCCGTGCGCGCGTAGTCTCGATTGGCAGATCGAGCCCTGCCCGCACGCGCTCCTCGATGATCTGCTCGGCGGCCCGGAAACTGGCCGCGCTGCCCCGCACGGTGTCGAGCGAGCGCCGCGCGCGGTCGAGATCGAGATAGGTCAGCACCGTGGCCGCCACGATGTCGTCGCGTTTGCCTTCGAGCGACTGCCCGGCGGCCTGGCGCATCTCGCCGGCTTGCCGCTCGGAGTGCCGCAGGCTCGGGTTGAAGAGCGCCTGGTTCGAGGAGACCTGGAAGATGGACGGCGCCGAGCCTTCGATGCTAAGCGGAAACCCGTAGGTCGCCGCCAGCCCCGTCCCGACGAAAACCTGCGGCCGGAACCGCGAGCCGACTTCGCGCCGCTCGGCTTCGGCGCGCTCCACCGCCACGGCCGCGAGACGCACCTCGCGGTTGTTCTCTAAGGCCAGCCGAACGGCTTCGGAGAGGGTCAGGCGGCGGGGGGGAGCTTGCTGCTGCGCAAACGTCGGCACGGCGAGCAGGCAGAGGAGCAATGCAAGCAAAGTGCAGGTCCCTCGCTGCGCTCGGGATGACAAGCTAAAGGGTGTTTTATTCATAGCGCAAGGCTTCCGTGGGATTGAGTTTGGCGGCCCGCTCGGCCGGAATCAGGCCAAAGACCACGCCGACCAGGAACGAGACCAGAAAGGCGATCACGATCGCCATCATAGGAACCGGGATGCGCATCCCTTCGACGAACTGCTGCGCCGTCCAGGGGATGCCGACTCCGACCAGGATGCCGAGCATCCCGCCGAAGACGCTGATGATCGAAGCTTCCATCAGGAACTGCGTGCGCACGGCGCGCCGTCCCGCTCCGAGCGCCATGCGCAGGCCGATCTCGCGCGTGCGCTCGGTGACGGTGACGAGCATGATGTTCATGATGCCGATGCCGCTGATGACCAGCGCGATGGCCGAGATCAGCAGCAGCACGACGGTAAGCGCCATGGCGATGTTGCCGGCGGCGGCGAGGATTTGCGTCAGGTTCTCCGCACGGTAGACCGCGCCGGCGCGATGCCTCGACCGCACCACCTGCAAGATCGCGTCGGTGGCGGCGGGCACGTTCGAGGGGCGGTCCGCCGAGGCGTAAATCTGGTCCACGGCATTCGCGCCGGTCATCACCGTCATCACCGAGATCGGCATCATGACGGTCTCGGTGATGACGGTGA
>CAYWWM010000064.1:0-9420 GCA_964461735.1 uncultured Solibacteraceae bacterium
CGCCGCCGCATAGCTCAAGGTGGATCGGGCCCATGTTTTGCCCCCGTCGGTACTCTTAAACAACGCGGCGTTTGTCCCCGCATAGAGTGTCGCGGGGGTTTGAGGGTCAATGGCCAGCGTGGAAACGCTGGCTCCATCCGGGCCGAGGCTGGTCCACACATTTGCCCCCGCCCAAACAATACCTGCCCCGACAGCCGCCAGCAATACCACCAATCCGCAGAAGGGGTTCGCTGGCTTCTTGAGTTTACGTACAGATCCTTTTTCGGAATTCATAGGTCAACTCCTGAGTAAAAGGTGTATGGGAAACTGCCAAGCTGGGCGGGCCTCTGCGAACCCGCCAGTCCCATACGCGAATTTTTCGTCGGTCATAGATGCACAGACCGCGGCATGAGTTGCCCCAGGTTCCGGTGCCGAGTACACTTCATAGCGGTGGCCCGTATCGCGCGGACAAGGGCGACATCGAGATTCTTGCAACTCATTGTGCGAACATGGGTTACTTGCCGCGGCAAGGCTACAATTCCAAGGGGCAACCTCCGAAAATTCGTCCGCATCAGAACGAATCTGAAAGCAATTTAACCAAGGAAGGGAGGAGTTCGGAAAGATGCGGTTAGAGAAGGCTTATACGATTGCCGTAGTTTCACTGCTGGTGATTGGAATTTCGCTCGCAATTGCACATGTGCAAGCGCTTGATGATCAGGGGACGGTTCGTCAACCCCATCGTGTCCTGCTTGTTGAGGAGCCTCGGGAGCCTGGAGAGAACACCATCTCGAGCGTGTCAGGCGTCCAGGTTCCAAGTTACCCCACCCTTGGCGGGCTCGTTTCCGCCAACGGGGGAACCCGACGGCGCCCGCAGAGTTGACAGGTTCGAGACTCCCCAAACGACCACCAAATTAACCCCCTGTACCCGCTCCTGCACTTCGGTAGAATGGGTAACGGATAGGTCTTGGTGAGTATGGCTGCGATCGAAATCTCCGGGCTGAGCAAGGACTACCTGGTCGGCTTCTGGCGGAAGCGTCGGTTCCGGGCCCTCGACAAGCTGTTTTTGCAGGTGGAGCGAGGCGAAGTGTTCGGATTCCTGGGACCGAACGGGGCTGGAAAAACGACGACGCTCAAGATTCTCACCGGCCTCATCTTCCCCACCGAAGGCACAGCGACGATTCTGGGCCATCCGGCCGGCCGGCCAGAGGCTTTTCTGCACACGGGCTTTCTTCCCGAAAATCCATACTTCTACGACTACCTGACGCCCGAAGAGCTGCTCGACTACTTCGCGCGTTTTTTCCCGCTCGCCCCGGACGATCGCAAGCGCCGCCGCGACGCCGTTCTCGAACAGGTCGGTCTGGCCGAGTTTCGCAACCGGCCGCTCCGTAAGTTTTCGAAGGGCATGTTGCAGCGCGTCGGCGTAGCGCAGGCGATCTTGCATGAGCCGGAGATCGTGCTGCTCGACGAGCCAATGTCCGGGCTCGACCCCGTGGGGCGCCACGAAGTCCGCGAGCTGATCTTGCAATTGAAGGCCGCCGGGAAAACCGTGTTCTTCAGCACGCACATTCTGTCGGACGCCGAGGCGCTCTGCGACCGCATCGCGATTCTGAACCGCGGAAGACTCGTCGGCGTCGGCCAGATTTCCCAATTGCTGCGCCGCGAGTCCGGTTATGATGCCGTCGTGGAGTGCTCCTCGCCGGAAGCGGCCACGCCATTGCAGTCGCTAGCGACCAGGCCCCCGGTTCTATCGGGCGGGCATTGCCGGATTCAGATTCCGGAACAGGACCTGCCACGCTTGCTGAGCCTTTGCCAGAAGGACGGCCTGCGGCTGGTTTCGCTCAACCCGGTGCGCCTGAGCCTGGAAGATTACTTCGTGGAGGTATTGCGGGAGGCCGATTCCGAGCGCTCTCCCGCTGCCGCGTCATGAATTCTTCGCCAACGCTCGCCATTGTCCTCAATACGTTCCGCGAAGCGGTGCGCGACCGCGTGCTCTACAATCTGATCGCGTTCGCGCTGATCCTGATCGCTTCCGCCCTGCTGTTCGGCGAGATCTCGATCGGCATCCAGAAGACGATCCTGGTGAATCTGGGCCTGAGCTCCATCTCGATCTTCGGTTTGCTGATCGCGATTTTTCTCGGCATCGGCCTCGTGTATAAGGAAATGGACAAGCGCAGCCTCTACGCGCTGCTCAGCAAGCCCATTCGCCGCAGCCAGTTCATCATCGGGAAATTCCTGGGGCTGAACTTCACCATCCTGGTCAACACGGCCTTGATGAGCGTCGGGTTGTGGGCGGCGCTCTTTTACCTGACGCGCGGCTTCGAGCCGCAGGATATTTATATCTGGGAGGCCATTTACTTTATCCTGCTCCAGCTTTCGCTGGTCACCGCGCTGTGCCTGTTCTTCTCCTGCTTTGCGACCCCGGTGCTGTCGGCGGTATTTACGTTTGTGGCGTACGTGATCGGCAATCTCGCCTCCGACATCCGCGTCTTCGGCGAGTTGACGGAGAACAGCCTCCTCCAGAGCCTGACCACGGGCCTCTATTACCTGCTTCCGAACTTCAGCAACTTCAACGTCTCCGCCTGGGTGGCCCACGGCAACCCGGTCGAAGGCTCGGTCATTCTGTTGAACACGGTGTACGCGCTCTGCTACGACGCGATTCTGGTCGCGGCGTCGGTGTGGATTTTTTCCCGGAAGGATTTGAAATGAACCCGCAACGGATCGGACCGGCCGCGTGGAAGATGGCGCTCGTGGTTGTGTGCGGCTTCGCGGCCCTGGTTCCGGCTCAAATGGCTCTCAACCAGCGCCTGGCCTCGTACCGGGAAACCCCGGAGCTGATCTGGATTCCGTCGGGGAGAGTTCTCCGCGCCCTCAGCCTGGGGCACAACGGCCTGCTCGCCGACATCTACTGGACCCGCGCCGTGCAGTACTTTGGGCGGCAGCGCGTTGAGCGCAAATTCGAATACCCGCTGCTCGCCCCGCTGCTCGACATCACCGTGGCGCTCGATCCGCAACTGCTCGTGGCCTACCGCTTCGGCGGCGTTTTTCTTTCCGCGCCGGCGCCGCTCGGGGCCGGCCAGCCCGAAAAAGCGGTCGAACTGCTCCGTCTGGCCATCCGCGAAAACCCCGACCAATGGCGCTTGTGGCACGACCTCGGTTTCCTCTACTACTGGGAGCTGAAAGACTACCAGACCGCTTCCGCGGCGTATTTGGAGGGCAGCAAGCATCCGAGGGCCGCGCCCTGGATGCAGGTGATGGCGGCTGTCATCCTGCAAAAAGGCGGCGACCGCCAGACTTCGCGCTTTCTATGGACCGAGATTTACAACTCGACCGAGGACACCACCATCCGGGATAACGCGCGCGACCACCTCGACACGCTCCGCGCGCTGGATGACATCGAGGAGCTCGAACGCCGGGTTGCTACCTTCCGAAGCCAGACCGGCCGCCTGCCCCAGTCCCTCCAGGAAGTGGCCGCCGCGGGCGTGCTCCCGGGCGTCCCCGTGGACCCCGCGGGCCATCCCTATCAACTCCAGCCCGACGGCAACGTCACGCTCCATCCCCAGAGCGAAGTCAAACTCGACCACGGCCCGTCGCCGGAGCCACGATAGCCGCCAATTCATTCCCAGCTCCTACTTCCTCTGAAAGAGGTCGGCACATTGAGACTTCGTTGGGAGGGGTCATTACAGTATACTCTCCGCAACCGCAAGGCCGACAGGCAGCAGGTAAGGAGGGATCATGCTGAAGATTCAGGAGCAAATCGACCGCATCATAGACATCGGCGAGGGGGCGCGCCGTCAAGTCATTGTTCGATTCGGCGCCAGGGACAAGCAGGAACGGCAGCTTGCTCGGTTGGCTGCATCCGCGATCAGCCAACGAAACATGTCCATCAGTGCGCGGGACGTGCTTCCGGCTCGAAAAAAGAAGTCCGGTAAAAGCAGCACGCGGGGAGATTCGGGGATTCCCCCCGACACATTAGGGGTTTCGGTGTCCCTGGAGAAAAAGATGCTCGGGCTTACGAACATGAAAGAATTGCGGGAATTTGCCTGGGCTCGAATGGATCCCGCTCTCAGCAGGGAATTGATCGTGAAAGCGGCGGGAGAAGTTGTCCGTCCCAAAAAAGAGAAAGGCACGGTGCAAAGTTTCTGGACCTCCAAATCCATGTTGCTGGACATGTCCAAAGATGACTTGGCGAAGCTGCACAAGGCGATTCCCGATATTCAAGCGGTTTATCCAAATCGCACGTTGCGCATTCCGCGGTTGGTCGCTACGAAGAGTATTCCCATCCCGATTCGGGAAAACCGAATCAGCTCTTGGGGACTTCAAAAAATCGGAGCTTTGGCGACATGGGGAGCCTATGGAAGCCGAGGAAAGGCAATCCGCGTTGGCGTCCTCGACACGGGGGTTGACGACAAACATCCAGACCTGCGCGAGAAGGTCGTCGCGTGGGCGGAGTTCGATGAGGAAGGAAAACGGGTTCCCAATTCCAGGCCACATGATTCCGATCAGCACGGCACACACTGTTGCGGCGTTATCGCAGGTGGCAACCAGAGCGGGCAGTGGATCGGAGTCGCGCCTGACGCCGAGCTGGCCGTGGCCTTGGTCCTGAACGGGGATCAGGGCGGCACCGATGCGCAGATTCTCGCCGGAATTGATTGGTTGGTCGAGCAGAATGTCCACGTCATCAGCATGTCACTCGGGGGTTTGACGATGGACCCGGAGACTCCCAGCACCTACACCGAAGCGATCCTGACCTGCCTCCGGGCGGGAATCCCGGTCGTCACGGCCATCGGTAACGAAGGGAGCCAAACGACGAGCTCGCCGGGCAACGACCTTTTCGCCTTCTCGGTGGGCGCGACCGACTATTCGGACCGCGCGGCCGGGTTCAGCGGAGGACGAACCCAAATCCTCCTGAGCTCGCCGTTCATTCCGGAGGAGGATTTGCCGCTCCCCTATTCAAAACCAGAAGTGTCCGCGCCGGGCGTCGCCGTCCAATCGAGTGTTCCGGGCGGTAAGTATGAGGCGTTCAATGGCACCTCCATGGCGACCCCGCACGTGGCTGGAGCGATCGCGCTGCTCCTGAGCAATACTTCCCTCCTGAAAGACACGCTCCCAAACAAGAGAGGATTCGTCATTCAGGACCTGCTAACAGGTTCCGTGGAGGAACTCGGTGAGTCCGGTCAAAATCACCGGTTTGGGTTCGGGCGAATTGACGTCCTGCGGGCTATCGGATTTGCGCGCGAACTCGGTTACTAGTCGGCGACCGACTTGCTCATCCCTGGGGTCTGTAGGACAATGGATTCAAATGGACTCGAAACATTCCGACTTCCCTGCTCAAAAGATCGCCAGCCCGGAACTGGCGCGCATGGCGGCCGAGGATTCCTGCCAAGAGGCAAGCGTCCTGATCGAACTTAATCTCCCGCCACAGCAGGTCCATGCCAAGCGTCAACCCAGCGCCTCACAAGGCGCCCAGTGGTCCTTCCTGGAGGAAAGCGCAGAGGTGAAGGAAACCAATCGTCGCACGATTGAAGCGGCGAGTCACTCCCTCCAGACGTTACTGGGGGAAACTCCCCGGTGGCTCAATTCTGCCCGGGCGTTCGTTGCTCGCGTAACACCGGAGCAACTGCGCATTATCTCGAGGTTTCCTTTCGTTAAGGCAGTACATTCCAACCGGCGGATATCGGCAAAACCCTGAGAGGGCAGTGAATCCTAGCCGTCCCATTTGTGAAAATCGTCCCAGTGTTGCTGGAGAATGGTCTGGCGTTACCCCTACATCGCCTCCGGCACTTCGATGCCGAGCAGGTCGAGCGTCGCGGCGAGGCGCCGGCCGATGACGTCCACCAGCCAGAGCAGGAACGCTTTTTTCTCCGGGTCCGGTTCCGTGAGGATGTGGAAGCGGTGGTAGAAATTGTTGAAGGCCTGCGCCAGTTGAAACGCGTACTTGGCCACGGTGGCGGGCTCGGTGGTGGCGATGGCCGTCTCGACGGCCGCTTCCCACTGGCTGGCATGGTAGAGCAGTTCCCAAAACGGATCACCTGCGGGCGCGGCTAGAAACCGTTCGAGCACGGCGGGCGTCACGGTCTTCACATCGAACCGGCCGCCTTCTTCTTCGAGCTTCCGAAAAATGTTCCGCACCCGCACGGCCGCGTACTGCACGTATGGCCCCGTCTCGCCCTCGAAGCTCAACGCTTCGTGAAAGTCGAACGCGATAATCGTGTTGCACGTGTAGCGCAGCAGAAAGTAGCGCAGCGCGCCGATGGCGATCTGTTCGGCGATGCGCCGGCGAACGTCCTCGTTCTTATCCGGATGGCGCGCGGCCACTTCCTTTGCGGCCTCTTCGATCAGCCGGTCCACCAGATCGTCGGCCTTGATCCCGAGACCCTTGCGCCCCGAGACCTCAACGAAGGCCCGCTGGCGCTCCTCCGGGCTCAGCTCGATGCCCATCTCCTCGCAGCAGCGCGGCGACAGCGCCACCATCTCGTAAGAGAAGTGGATGGAGCGGTCCGCCTGCTCCTCGTAGCCCAGCGCCCGCAGGCCCGCCGCGACGATGTTCTGCAAGTAGGATTGCCGGACGTCAATCACGTTGTAGACCTTCTCTCCATGCCCGAATGAGGGCGCGCCCGCCTCTCCCGACTCCGAACTGCTCGCCCAAACCGTCTGCCCGTCGGGGTATCGGTCAAACAGCCGATAATAAAAATCCTTTCCCAGCAGACCGAATTTCCAGAGCTGGTAGGCGATGTCCTTGCCGACGTAGGTGACGGTGCCGTTCGACCGCACGATCACCTTCGTCTCATCCCCACCACCGTCGTGGTCTTCTCTATTCCCCGAAACGACACTGATGTGTCGTTTCGCCTGTTCCCTGTTCCCTTCCTCCTGCCGCATCACCCAGCAGCCTTTGTTCTTACCTTCCGTCTCGAGGTAGATCGCGCCTTTCTCTTTGAGCTGCTCGAAGGCCTGGTCCCAGAAGCGCAGCCGCAGGATTTCGCTCTCGCGCGGCAGCAGGTCATAGCGCACGTTCAGCCGCGCCATGGTACGGAGGTGCAGCCGCACGATCGCCGTCGAGACGATCTCCGCAATCCGCGCCGCCGCCGTGCCGCCTTCCTCGATCTCCTGGAGCGCCCGTTGCCGCAACTCGAGCCGCGCCTTGTCCTCCTCGAGGAACCGCGTGACGCGCGCATAGAGGTCCCAGCAGTAGTAATCGAACCGAACCGCGGAATCTCCGGTCAACCGCGCGACTTCGCCTTCCGATTTTCGCTCGACGTGCAGGAAACCCACCACCACGTCGGCCACCTGCACGCCCGTGTTGTCAATGTAGTTCTGCACTTCGACCGGGTGCCCGCGCGCCCGCAGCAGTCGCACGAAGGTGTCCCCCAGCGCCGCGTTGCGCAGGTGCCCAATGTGCGCCGCCTTGTTCGGATTGATGTTGGTGTGCTCCACAATCAACTTATCGTCCAGCTTTCCGTCGCCGGCGGATGCGGGACGCCACTCCACATCAGGCGCTCCAAGCTGCGCGGCGTAAGCGGCTCGGTCAAGGAACAGGTTCACGTAACCCGCGCCCGCCACCTCCGCTTTCGCCACGCCCGAAGCCGACCGCAGGGCCGCCGCGATTTCTTCCGCGATTTGATGAGGCGGCCGCCGCAGTTTGCGCGCCAGCTCCATCGCCAGCGGCAAAGCCAGGTCTCCCATTTCCGAGCGCGGCGGCTGGTTCACCACAACGTTCGCCTCAACCCCGTACTGCTGCAGCACGAACCCACGCGCGGCTTGCTGGATTCGCTTTTGCCACTCGAGATACAGAGAATCCTCCTACAGAACGGCTCGCGGGAAATCCTCACTATAGCACGCGGAAGGAGCGGAAGAGCTACGGGAGGCTCTCGGCGCACGCGCGGCACTGGCTGCGCCGCTTGGCGTTTAGCACGCCGCACTTGCGGCAGCGGTAATACATCTTTCGAACGAACATCTCGGTAAGGAGATAGCTCAGTCCCAAAATGCCCACCGCTAGCACGAAGTTCAGAAAACTATCCATCGGAGCCGATCACCTTGCAAAAGGGCGCTTCGCGCTGCTAAACCAGCGCCAGGGCAGCCCACACGACTCAAAAGTATAGACCCGCCTCCCTATTTGCACCAGGTTATGAAACGTTGCCGTCTCAAAAGAGGCGGGGAAAGAATGGCACTGCAGAGGATGTGAAACGTAACCTTGATTTGCAGTGTACACTTGTGCATATACTTGGATGTGGAGTATCAATGGGATCCCGCGAAAGCGCGTTTGAACTTCCAAAAGCACCAGGTCTATTTCGCGGATGCCATAAGCGTGCTGGAAGACGAGTTAGCCCTCACGATCCGAGACCCCTACGCGGAAGATGAAGAAAGGTGGATCACTCTTGGCATGGATGCCCTAGGCAGGGTTCTCGTCGTGGTTTACACCTGGCGTGGGGAAAGCATTCGGATCGTCTCGGCGCGAAAGGCTAGAGCCCAAGAGAGACAGGAATACGAGGGAAGCTGATGAAGAAAACATACGATTTTCGCAAGGCGAAACGGGGCGCAGTCGTACGGACGCCCCGCGGAAAGACTCGGATTACCATCCGACTGGACGATGACGTGCTGGCATGGTTTCGGAGGCAGGTGGAAGATGCGGGTGGAGGCAACTATCAGCGGTTGATTAACGATGCGTTGCGGGAACATATGGCGCGGGTTCGAGAGCCTCTGGAGGAGACTTTGCGGCGGGTGATCCGCGAGGAAGTCCTTCATACGGTCTGACGATTGCAGCAAGCACGCCCTCTCCTGCGGCAGTACGACACCTCTTACGCGGGGTCTCCCGTAGCCGGATTGACACCTTAGCTTCGGGAGAGTACAGTCCGAATTAGGAGCCGGGTGAGCCCGTCCCCCGCTTGTCCGCTCGAGGCGATCGCCGCCGCGATGAGTTTCCCCGCAGGTTCCACCGCGGGAGGTCGGACCTCACACATCGCTCGATCGGAGGTGTTCAATGATCGGAGTGAAGAAAATTTGGGTTGGGCCAGCAGGATTGTTCCTTTCGCTCATAGTTTTCCAGGCAGGCTGCCAGCAGGCTGCCCCGCCCCCTGGGGAGGAGTCCGCCGGAGGCGGAACCGTTCAGCCGACGCCCGGCGCCTCTTCCGATGCTCCTTCCGGTCGAAGCGCCGCTGCAACCCCGCGAGCCACTGAGCCGCCCGCCGCGGAGCCACCTGCTCCGCCGCGCTCCGTGACCCTGGCTGCCGGGACTTCCTTGAAGGTGCGCACCACCTCGACCATCTCCACCAAGTCTCACCAGGCGGGCGATTCGTTCGCCGCATCTCTTGAGGAACCTTTGACCCAAGGAGGCATCACCATCGCGCCCAAAGGTGCGGCCATCCAGGGCAAGATCTTGGAGTCCGATCCCGGCGGGCGCGTAAGCGGCCTCGCCCATATTACCGTCGCACTCGACAGCGTTCAGAC
>CAYWWM010000065.1:0-9392 GCA_964461735.1 uncultured Solibacteraceae bacterium
GAGCGGCGGTCGCCGAACTGCGGCGCGGAATCGGCGGCCTCGCGGAACGGCCCGTAGAACACGGAGGCGTACTTGGCGGCGTAGGAGAGAATCGAGACGTGAGCAAGCGAGGACTCGTCGAGCGCGCGGCGGATGGCGCGCACGCGGCCGTCCATCATGTCCGAGGGCGCGACAATGTCGGCGCCGGCGCGCGCGTAGCTGAGCGAAGCCTCGGCCAGCAGGGCGAGCGTCGCGTCGTTGTCCACGTCGCCGTTTCGCACGACGCCGCAGTGGCCGTGGCTGGTGTACTCGCAGAGACAGACGTCGCAGAGGATCAGGAGCTTCTCCCCGACCGCCTCGCGAATGGCCCGCACGGCCTGGGCGACGATGGCACTCTCCCCATAGGCCCCCGTACCCTTCTCGTCCTTGCTCTCCGGGATGCCGAACAGGAGCACCGCCGGGATGCCGTGCGCGGCTACGTCGCGGCACTCCTCCCCGACCTTGTCTACGGAAAAATGATAGTTCCCCGGCATGGAAGCGATCTCACGCTTGACTCCGGAGCCGGGACATACAAAGAGCGGGTAAATGAAATTCCTCGGCGACAGCCGCGTCTCCTGCACAAACGAGCGCAGCAGCTCGCTCTTGCGCAAGCGGCGAAGACGTGTGGTAGGAAAAGACATGGCGCTCACCGGCACCTCCGGCTTCCCAAATCATAGCATAGGTGAAAATCGGGAACCGGGGTGAAGGGGAACCCTTACTCAAATTACCAACACAGTTTACTCTTGCTCTCCGAAGTTCCGAATAAAGAAGACCGGCAACCTAGCGTAAAACTCCCTGAATAGACGCTGATAGGTCATGTATCGTATTGCAAAAGAATGGGAAAGATCGGAAGGGATGGATTCCGTCTTCTGCCTGGCGTAATCGAACAGAATGAAGGGAGTTCCAACGGCGTAGGCAATTGGGGAGCACCTCCTCCACGGATACATTTGGCCGCTTGGTGGTGGCCCTGTTGTCAAAAATGCAGAAGTCTGCTCGCGTGATCCGTTCAACAATATCATCGAAGATTTGAACACTACGAATATCCTTTCCAGACCAGTCCAGTTGGACATTGTACGGTTCCAGGACTTGGCGTAAGTTCCATCGCAATGCACTTGAGACCTGGGGAAGAAACCGATGTCCAACAAAGCAGACTCTCCGAGGGCGCTGTTTGACAATCACAATCTGAATGTGCTCGAAGGAACGGCCGTTGATCTCCCGCAATCGCTTCAATCGCAAATGAATGGGGTATTCGGCAAGGTTAGCTTCCCTACGAGAAAATAATTCTCTAGCACAGAGCTTCCCGACTTCTCGACTAGGAAACGATCGCAATCCGTGGCATTGATCCGAATTGATAACATCGTGCAGAAACAGGGATTCAGCCACTTCCCGAATGGACCGGCGAAAGAATCTGAGTTGTTTCCGGGTCATTCTAAGGCCACGGAACTACAAGTGCGAAAACACTTCGGTGAGGATCTCCAAGGCTGGATCTTTCCCAGGTATCGTCTTCGCTGAATCGCGTGCTCTCTTAGCAGAGATGAACCGACCCGGGCGAACCGTTCGGTTCTTCTTGATCGAGCGGCTGGCTCCCGGAAAATGAAGAGATGCGTTCTTCCCAGTTTCTCGCACGGCCACCTTAGCCATCTCGTCTAAGAAAGTTCGAGCTACTTTCCTATTGACTGCGCATCGCTTTGCCAAATGCCGGACTAACTGGGTTTGGGTCATTTTTCCGGCGGCCATAAGTCCTCCCTTGAAACCACACGTCTAATTATACACCCTTCGGTTAAAACAACCGTTCCTGCTGCTTCAAGTTGCCGAAGGTGCCGATGTTGGCGAGCGAGAAAGCGAGGCGGAACTGGTTTTCATTGCGGACCGGGCCGAGGGCGAAGCGGCGGTACTCGAAGCTGATGCCGCAGCAGTCGTTGTTGTAGCTCATCTGGAAGGCGGAATACTGCAGGAAGCCCGAGCGCAGATCGTAGGCGCCGGTGCCGACCACGTTGAAACCAACGCGGGAGAGACTGCCGTATCCAGCGGTGAAACCGATCTGGTTGAAATTCGGCGAAAGGATCGGGGAGCTGCGCACGAAGAAGTGGCTCACGGAGGCGAACGCCTGCCCCCAGCGGGCATTGCCGACCAGTCCGCCGTGGGCCAGGCGGCGCTGTTCGGTGTCGTAATCCTGCCGGAACTCGATGTCGTAGCCGGGCGAAGGATGGAAGCGCACGATCGAGACGACGGGTGAAAACCGACGCGGGCCGTCGAGAAAGGCGTTGCTGGTCAGGTCGAGCGAAGACAGGAACACATTGCGGCGGCCCGCCACGAGCGCCCCGCCGAAGTCCGGGTCGAGGTAGTATTGCTGCCGCAGCTCCCAGGAGAGCACTTCCTTGGCTCCCTGGCCCGGACCGCGGCGCACGAGCAGCCGGTGGGTGACCGAGTACTCGATCTCGCGGGAATTGGTGAGCCGGTCGCGCTCGTCGAAAAGCAAGACGTCTTCGAAGTCCCGGACGCCCGAGACGGCGCGGAACGTCACCTTCGGCTCGATGACGTGCCGCACCGGCTGACGATACAGCGCCCCGAAGGACGAAAAGACACGCCACAGCTCGGGCGGCGCAAAATCCACGGAAGCTTCCCGAATCCCTTGGGACAGCGAATCCTCGCTGACCTGCCCGTCGCGCAGCCGCTTGCCGTAGCGGACGGCCCGCAACCCGGCCGCGGGAGTCAGGCGAAACCCATTCCACTGCAGCGGCAGGGTGAGCTGCGGCGCGAACGCCATACGCTCGAGCGCGCCCGTGCGGACCACGGGTCCGGAAGGGCGCAGCGGATCGGAGCGGCTCACACCGCCGAGCCAGCTTTGCCAGGAAATCCAGAGCGGCGCTTCGCGCCATACCGGGCGGTCCACGCTGTTGAATTCGAGTTGCGGCAGATGGCGAATCTTCACGCGATCGCCGGGGCGGACGCTTTGGAAGTTCTCGAAGCGCGACACGAGCGCGTTGAGGCTGAAGGAGTCAAACCGCTTGGTCACAAAGCCGGTGGTGTGCACTTCGGAGTTCACGGCCTCAATGTAGTTCTGGGTAAAGGCCTCGCGAAAGGTCAGGGAGCTGAGATAGTTCAAGTCGAGCACGCCGCTGAAGCCGAACGGCAGCGCCGCGACGCCGGTGGCCCGAATCGAGCGCCCTCCCTGGTCTACTTTCTCCGGTCCGAATCCCCGGTCCACGACGCCAAAATAGTTGACGTTGAGATAGCTGCTCGCGGACGGACGGGCGCGAAACGCAGCTTGCTGGGACCATCCGCGCGCGCTCAGATATTCGCCGCCGAGCGTCAGGTCCGCGCTGCGGTGGATGGCCCAGAAAAACGATTCGCCGATGACGGCGCCGAGCCGCGAGCTGTTTCCGAACGTCGGCATCAGGAAGCCGCTCGACCGGGGAATCCGGCGCAGCGACTTGTAAAGAAACGGAAAATAGAAGACGGGAATTTTCCAGAGGTGCAGCTTGCCGCTGTAGAGCCGCGCGGCGACCCCCGGCTGGATGGTGGCCCGCGACGTGGCAACCAGCCAGGTGGGGTCGGGCACGGTGCAGACGGTCAACTCGCCGTTCTCGACCCGATAGGTGCTGTCGCGCTCCCGATCCACGCGCTCGGCGGTGAAGAAGAAGGGATTCGCCGTGGTCAGGATCGAGGAGCCGCCCCGAACCTGCGCGCCGACGCTCCCCTGGACATCGAAGAAACTGCCCGTTCCCTCACGGAGATTGTACTCGGCGCGGGACGCCTGCAGGTCGGCCTCCTCCGTCAGATGGAAAAAATGAACGTTGCCCGTGGCGAGCACGCGGCCGGCGGTTTCGTCATACTCCATGCGGTCGGCTGTAATACGGATCATTCCGTAGATGACCTCGGCATGGCCCGAAAGTTCGTAGAAGTCGCCCCTCTTCTCCTGGGAATCGGCCCGGATCACAACGGCCGGAGAGGATGCCTGCCCCTCCGGGAGCGCAGCAGCGGGCGGTTGGCCCGGTTGTACCTGAGCAAGCAACAGGGAAATCGGCAAAAAAAGCTGACACGCAAACGCGGATATGGTAACTAGGAAACGTGGCTTGCAAATCGTGCCCATGCCATACGGCGTGAGTGTCGGGTTCTTCTGAACTGGCACAGTAGCATGAGCCAAAGAGCCATTGCAAGGCTGCTTGGAAGAGCTTGGAGTGTCGGCCAGCATGAAAGCGGAACCAATCCCCCCCGGTCGCTTGGAAACCTGCCCCGCGTGTGGGCATCCCGCCGAGGAGGGAGAGCACCGTTGCCAAAAGTGCGGGCGCCGCTTGCTCGCGCCGCCCGCCAGCGCCGGGGCAGAGGCCCCGAGCGGCAGTCGAGAAGCTGGGTTGCGCGTCGTGAGTTCAGCTCCGGGAGCGGGGCGGCCCCGAAACGGAACGGCGCCGGGGCCGGCGATCCAGCGTGCGGCCCTTCGCCCGCGCACTCCGGCGTTTCCCGAAATCCTGCGCCGCCAGTTGAGCGCGCAGGTCCAGGAATTCCGCAACCGCCGCACCCTCCCCAGTTTGCCATTTCCGCGGGGAAAAGAACCGCAGGAGGGCGGCAAGGTGGTTTCAATCGCCGTGCCGAAGGCGCCGGAGCAACGGATGCGGGCAGGAGGAACCACAGCCCGCCGCCCGCGGCATCTCCGGTCGCCGTCAGAGTCGCAAAATCCGCTGGCATTTCCGGAAGCCGGAACCGGAGCGCTGCCTGCGGAATTTTCCACGCCGCCGGTGGCGTCTTTTCGCGCGCGCCTGCTGGCCGACTTCCTGGACGGTGCACTGATCCTGGCTGCGGTGGCGGTTTCGCTTGCGCCGTGGCCGCTGCTGGCCGGCGAGGTGGTCCTGAACCGCTACGTCATTGCGGGAGGTCTCGCCATCGCGGGTGCGGCCGCGTTTCTGTATGGAGTGATCTTCGTGTATCTGGCCGGAGCGACGCCCGCAATGCGGTGCCTGCGGCTGCGGCTGGTCAACTTTGACGGTCAGCCTGCGTCGCGCTCGGAGCGGCTGTGGCGGCTGCTGGGCGCGGTCGCCAGTGCAGGATCGTTTCTGCTGGGATTCGTCTGGGCGGCGATGGACGACGAAAGGTTTTCCTGGCATGACCGCATTTCGAGAACTTTCCTTACCCCCGTTACCCGGGAAGGCCGCTAGAGCGGCCGTGGTCCGTCCGCTCTGTGCGGCGAATTGGGAGCCAGGGTTTTTCCCGCGCCAACCTGCGGCGGACGTGCGAACCGTCCGCCAGGGACCTCACCCGCTCTTCCATCCCAGCAGCGAGACATGACGCCATGGCTGAACCCGCGATCCGGGTGATCTTCCTGTGGCACATGCACCAGCCCTATTACAAGGACCTGGTCCGCGGCGTTTACCGCCTGCCGTGGACCCGCCTGCACGCGCTCAAGGATTACTTCGGGATGGTGGCGATCCTGGACGAATTTCCCCGCGTGCGGCAGACCTTCAACCTGGTTCCTTCGCTCCTCGCGCAACTGGAAGACTACGCGCAGGGGACCGCGCGGGAGACGGTGCTGGAAATTTCCTGCAAACCGGCTGAAGAACTGACGCGCGAAGACCGGCTCTACATGCTGCGCTATTTCTTCCAGGCCAACGTCGAACATCTGATCACGCGCTACCCGCGTTACCGGCAGCTCTACGACCGCATGCACGCCAATGATTTTCAGGCCGAGCGGGCGCTGCCGTTCTTCCAGACCGACGATCTGGCGGATTTGCAGGTGCTGTCGCAACTTGCCTGGATGGACGAACACTACTTGGCCGAGGACGCGGAACTCCGCGCTTTGGCCGCCAAGGGACAGGGCGGACAGAACTATGATCGGCGCGACCAGCAGCTTCTCCTGCGCAAACAAGCCGAGATCATTCGGGCCGTGTTCGCAAAGTACCGGGAGGCCGCCGAGCGGGGGCAGATTGAGATTTCGACGTCCCCGTTCTATCACCCCATCCTGCCCTTGTTGTGCGACACCGAAACGGCCACCCAGGCGCACCCGGGCGTGCGATTGCCGCGGCGGCGCTTTCGCCACCCCGAGGACGCGCGGCTGCAGCTCGAGCGCGCGGCGGCGTTGCACCAGCGGTTGTTCGGACGCGCGCCGCGGGGGCTGTGGCCCTCGGAGGGATCACTATCTGAAGACGTATTACGGATCGCTGCGTCGTGCGGCTTCGAGTGGGCCGCCACCGACCAGAGGGTGCTCGGAAACTCGATTGGCGTCGCCTTCTACCGCGACGGCTCCGGGTCCCTGGTGAACGCGGACCGGCTCTACCGGCCGTACTCGTTCTCGACTCCGTCCGGCGCGATTCATATTCTGTTTCGGGATCAGGAACTGTCCGACCGCATCGGCTTCGTCTATTCGCACATGGAAGCCAGAGCGGCGGCGGCGGACTTCGTACAGCGCGTCAAGCAAAGCGCCGGGCCGTTGATTCACCAAGGAAAAAGCGCCACCGTCCCGGTGATCCTGGACGGTGAGAACGCCTGGGAATATTTTCCGCAAAACGGGCGCCCGTTTCTGCGCGCGCTGTATCGGTTGCTCTCGGAGGACCCGCAGGTGGAATGCGTCACGGTGTCCGAGGCGCTGCAGCGAGGGCCGGTCGAGCCGTTGCCGCGCTTGGCGCCGGGGTCGTGGATCAACGGCAACTTTGACATCTGGATCGGGGCGGAGGAGGACAACCAAGCCTGGGATTTGCTGTCCGAGGCGCGGGACTTCTTCACGGAGCACGCGCAGAAGGCGACGCCATCGCAACGGGTGGTCGCGCTCGAAGAGCTTCTGATCGCCGAAGGGAGCGACTGGAACTGGTGGTATGGGCCGGAGCACTCGACCGCCAACGACGCCGACTTCGACGAGTTGTACCGCTCTCACCTGGCCAACGTCTATCACGCTCTGGGCCATCCTCCGCCGGAAGCGCTGGCGCACCCCGTTGCGCACCTCCCGTCCCAAGCGGCATCGCGGCCGCCCGAGGGCGCGCTGACTCCGCAAATTGACGGGCTCGTAACCAGTTACTTCGAGTGGTTGGGCGCGGGATTCTACCGCCCGGTGTATCGGGAAGGAGCCATGCACGGGAGACGAACGGTGTTGAGCCAGGTCTTCTTCGGGCGCGACGCAGAGCGCTTCTCTCTGCGGGTTGATTTTCACAATCTGTCGGGAGAGAACCCGGAACGCTTCGAGCTTCGGCTGGGCTTACGGGAAACGGGCGCCCCCGCCGTCCAGGTGCGATTCGGGCGGACCGATGCTCCGAACGGCTGGCAATGCGAGATTCGGCCGCTACACGACATGCCCGCCATCTTGCGCGGAGAGGCCGCGCTCGGGAAAATTTTCGAGATGCGGCTGCCCTTCGTGGCGATGGGGCTGCCTACGGATCAGCCCTTCGAATTCCAGGTTTCTTTGTGGGAGGACAACGTTCCGGTCGAGACGCTGCCCCTCGAGGGCTGGCTGGCGGTGCCCGCTCTGGCCTAGGCAACGCGCCTGTCCGCTGAGACGCAATCTACCTTGATTACAACTGCACTTGCGGCGACGTAAGACCTCGGTAGATCCAAATGCCTCCCAGGATCAGGATCAGGCTCACCGACGCGATGGCAAGACCCTTGATGATGGGGTCCAGGCGGTTGATCTTCCGCAACACTTCCTGCTGTTCCTGCTCCAAGGCCGCTTCCGCTTGGTCCAGGAAGAGCTGATCCTCTTCGTGAAGCCCAATCACGGCCCTGTAAATGAAGAGGCCGACCAAAATCACGGTGAGTCCGCCCCAAACGTAAAACATCAGGGTATATAGAGAGACTTCCATTGTGGCACCCCCTTCCCTTTCATTGTGCCTATTGTACTCCAGTTCCGTTCTGCAAGATCATTTTTGCAACGCCGTCCGGCGTGCCGGGTGGAATCCTGGCACATGGGAATCAGGAATAGGGATTAGGTTCGACGGATCGCAGCAGGGGAGAGGAATATTTCCCCTGTTTCATGGGTTGGAGGAAAACGGGGCGGGCGCAGCCGACGGCAGAAAAGTCCGGGCAATCTGGAAGCTTCGCCGCCCCGGCCAGACATCCGCCCAGGAAGCCTTTTCCGCTACGGTTGGGTCGCTTCGGCGGCCTTGATGCCGATGGTGAAGCTGGCGGTGCCGACCGGATAGAGGCCGTCGTTGATCTGCGCGAACGTTTTCTGATCCCCCGGCGCCATCGGCTCCGGGAACGTTCCGCCGCGCGTCGAAAGCAGATTCTGCCCCGCGCCGTAGTAATTGGTGACGTACTCAATGTTCCGGTAGGCGACCGCCCGGTTGCGGTTGCTGATCTGAACAGTCCACATGGCCATGGTCTGGGTCTGGGTGTCCCGTCCCAGATCGGACCGGACGATCTGCAGATCAATCATCGGATTGGCGGAACTGAGGTCCGCCGGAGTCGCGGGCGCGGCCGTCCCCGTTCCGGCCGTCGAGGCCGGAGTGGCCGCGGGTTCCTGGCTGAGATAGGTGACGTAGAACACTCCAAACAGCGCCAGGATCACAAAAATCGCCCCGCCAATAATCAACCCGGTCTTGGAACTCTCCTCTTGCTGGGAAGTTTCAAACATCGGGTGCCTCCTTGCTGAGTCAGGGTGAGAACGAAGACACGCCTATAATACCTGCTCGGGTAACGCACGCCAAGCTTGGCCGCCCGACGACAGCAATGATTCTATACTGGCTCGGACGCCGTGGGAAGAGAAATTATTCGTCTTTTCACCCCCTGCCGCAAGGCTTTCCCAGGCCGACGCCGTTACCGCTGCGCAGGAACCTTTTCCGAAATCACCTTGGCTTGCGTGAACAGCAGCAGGTAGTCGCGTCCACCGGCTTTCGAATCCGTCCCCGACATATTGAACCCGCCGAAGGGATGGCCCCCGACCATCGCCCCGGTGCACTTGCGGTTGAAATAGAGATTACCGACGTGGAAGCGGGCGCGCGCTTCCTCGAGGTGCTCCCGCGAGGTGGAATAGACCGCGCCGGTCAGGCCGTACTCGGTGTTATTGGCGATGGCGAGCGCGTCGTCCCAGTCCCGCGCCGGGAGGACCGCCAGCACCGGCCCGAAAATCTCTTCCTGCGAAATCCGGGCTTTGGGCGGGATGTCCGCAATGATGGTCGGCTCGATGAAATGTCCGTCGCCGCCGGCAGCTTTGCCGCCCGTAATCAGCCGCCCTTCCTTCTTCCCGACCTCGATGTAGTTGAGGATGGAGCGCATCGCGGTCTCATTGATCACGGGGCCGAGATAGACGCCCGGATCGTCCGTAGCTCCGATGCGGACCTTTTCGGCGCGCGCCCGGAGCTTTTCGAGAAACGAGTCATAGACTTCTCTGACGACGATGGCGCGGGAGCAGGCCGAGCACTTCTGCCCCTGGAATCCGAACGCGGAAACAAACA
>CAYWWM010000066.1:0-2222 GCA_964461735.1 uncultured Solibacteraceae bacterium
CAACGTGAATGACACGACGCCGCAGGACGGCAACGCCCTGGTCGTGGCGAGCGCCAGCGGTCACGAGGCGGCGGCGATCCTGCTCGCCGAGCGGGGCGCCAACCCGAACTCCGCCGACGCCGACGGCATTACCGCCCTGCACTACGCCGTGCTCAAAGGCATGACGGCGGTGAGCGGCATTGACAACGATCCGTATCTCGCCTACCTGTGGCGGCCCAACATGACGGAGCTGGTGAAAACCCTGCTGGCCCGTGGCGCGGACCCGAACGTGCAGATCGAAAAGGCTCCCGCGCGGTTCATGCTGATGTATCGGCCGCGGCTCCGGCTGCCGGGCGCGACGCCGTTTTTCCTGGCGGCTTCGACGGCGGACGCCAACCTCATGCGCATGCTGGCGGCCGGCGGCGCAAATCCGAAATTGGGGACCACCGCCAACACCACGCCGCTGATGGCGGCAGCGGGAATGGGCTGGTTCGAGCGGCGCTCCGCTGAAGAGCAGAACCGCGCGCTGGAGGCCGTCCAGGTGGCCTTGGAGCTAGGCAACGACATCCATGCCACGGGAGAGCGAGGCATGACCGCGCTGCACGGCGCAGCCAGCACCGGCGCGGAGAGCATCATCCAGTTCCTGGTGGACAAAGGCGCCAACGTCAACCAGCCGGACACTTGCGGGCAGACCGCGCTCAGCATCACCGAGGGTGATCCGGAAGGCTTGGTGAACCGCTCCGACCGCTACCGCGTCTCGAAGGGCGCCGCGGCCCTGCTGCGGCAGTTGGGCGCCGTTCCCAGCCTGCCGGGAACTCCCGTGGCGCAGTGCCAGCACACGCGGCACAACGCCACCAAAGACCTGGAATGGGGCGAGTTCGCCGGCAAGTCTCCGCTGTAAACTTTCCTGCGCGGGGCGGCATCCGCCACCGGATGATCCGCCCCGCAAAGCACTCGATCTCCCTCAGAGTTGAAAATTAGAAGCGCGCAGGGTGCTCCCGGCAACCTGTCGCGAGAGGCCGTTTTGCGCCTTTTAACAAATGGTGTAGACCGGAATGTGGGGATCGTAAGAGCACGACTTTACCTGGATTATTCATGAAGCAGGAGGATTGTCCTCCAGAGTCGGGGTCCTTTCTTACTACCTTTGTCGAGCACGTCTTCCTTGTGTCTCGCAGCGCGCCTTGCAGCGTGCCGCACCCATTCTCTTTCCCTCAGGCCCCGTCTCCTTTTCCACTTGCGGCTCCCGGCGCGCTTCTCTACACTGATAGGGGCACGAGGGGACGCGTTTATGCTGCCGCAACGACTGACGAACACGCGGATCAAAATTCTCTACGTCATTCTCTCGGTCCTGCTGCTGGCCGGAGTCGGGCCGCTGCTGGTGTACGCCCTGACGATGCTCGACATCACGCGGCGGGCGCTTGAAACCAATGAGACGCTGTTGCAGACCACGATCACGCGCTCGATTGCCGGAGAAATCGCGAACTCGAACGCCACGTTTCATCAGATGCTCGACAACCTGACGCGGGTCCAGGACGGGCGGGCCGACGTGCTGGGCAGCGCGGGAAGCTCCGAGTCTCCGGCTCTGCGCTCCCTGCTGGAGGAGTTTGTGTCCTCCTCGGACCGCATTATCTACGTCACCGTGCTCGACGCCCGGGGGCGCGGCATCCGCGCCGGCAGCTACGACGCCCAGGCCGACCCGTTCCTGGGCAAGGTTCTGCAGCGCGCTTTCGAGGCTGCGCAGCAGCGGCGCGAATACCAGGGCGACCCCGTCCTGATCACGGAGGTCCAGGAACAGTTTCCGGCCGTGCTCATCTCGCGGCCGATCATCCGCGACGGTGAATTTCGGGGCATGGTCGCCGCCGTGCTGAATCTCCAGTTGCTGGTCGAGCGGCTGGCGGCGAGCAGCCGCAACGGCCTCGAAGCCTTCGTGGTGGACCGCGCGGGGCGCCTGGTGCTCACTTCCAACCTGGCGCAGTATTCGATCGGCCAGTTCATGGGCGAGTCCCCCATCGTGCAGGATTTTCTCAGTTGGCGCGGGGAAGTCCTGGTGGCGGGCACGCGGCCCTTCGACCTGGCGGTCGGAGAGGAGACGGTTCCGATGCTCGGAACCTATTCCCCGATCCAGACGCTCGGATGGGCCGTGATCGCGCAGCGCCGGCAGGCCGACGCGTATTACGCGGTCGGGGAAATGGAGTCGCAAACCACCACCTGGGGGCTGGCGGCGTTTGCGATGTGTCTGGGGT
>CAYWWM010000066.1:2232-9343 GCA_964461735.1 uncultured Solibacteraceae bacterium
CGCTGCGCATTGTCCGTCCCATCCGGGTGCTGACCGACAGCAGCCGCGCCATTGCGCGCGGCGATTTTTCGCAGCGCATCGAACTGCAGAGCCGCACCGAGATCGGCGAACTCGCCAGCACCTTCAACCGCATGAGCTCGGACCTGGAGCTATTCGTGCAGCAGCTCCGCGACGCCGCCGAGCAGAACCACAATCTCTTCATGGACTCGATCCGCATGATCGCTGCCGCCGTGGACGAGAAGGACCCCTATACGCACGGCCACTCCGAGCGCGTCTCGCGCTATTCGGTCTTGATCGCCCGGGAACTGGGTCTTCCGCAGGAGGAGATTGACCGCATCCGCATCGCTGCCCTGCTCCACGACATTGGCAAGATCGGGATCGAAGACGCTGTCCTGAAGAAGCCCGGCAAGCTCACCCCGGATGAATACGCCTTGATGAAACAGCATACCCTGAAAGGAGCCGCGATTGCCGGCCGCGTGGCGCAGCTCAAGGAGATGGTGCCCGGCATCGAGCTGCACCACGAATGGCTCGACGGGCGCGGCTACCCCCACGGCCTCCAGAAAGACGAAATTCCTTTGATGGCCCGCATCATCGCCGTCGCCGACACGTTCGACGCCATGACCACCCACCGCCCCTACCAGTCGGCCATGGAGCCGGCAGCCGCCGTCGAGTACATTCTCTCGAACGCCGGCAAGAAGTTCGACTCCGACGCCGCCCAGGCCCTCGAGGAAGCGTTCCACGGGGGACTGCTCAAGATGCATCGCGCCGCAACCGTCGCCTGATCTTTCCGGCGGCAGCTTCTGGAAGCCGGGGATTTCAGGCGCCAGGCCCCATTTCCCCACTTTTTGAGAAAACGGAAGAACGGAGAGAACCGAAAAATCGAGAGGAGACTTCGATGGAGGAGCGAGACAATCAGCCGGCAAAGACGGGAGTATTGACCCCTTGGGAGATTCGGCCGTCTGCGCAGTGCGCCCGCGTGCGCTATGCGATCCGGGACGTGGTGGTAGTCGCCGAGCAGGCCAGGAAGGCCGGCAAGAAATTGATCTCGTTAAACATTGGAGATCCGTTGCTGTTCGATTTCCCGACCCCTCGGCACATGATTGAGGCGATCTACCAGGCCATGCTGAGCGGACACAATGGCTACGCCCCTTCGCTCGGGACTGCCGATGCCGTGGAGGCGATCCGCGCCGAGGCGGGGCGGCAGGGAATCCGCAACATCCAGGAAATCTTCGTGACCTCGGGGGTCAGCGAAGCCATTGACGCGGCGCTGGTCAGCCTGATGAATCCCGGCGAGAACCTGCTGCTTCCTTCGCCGGGATATCCGCTCTATGAAGCCGTGCTGACCAAGCTCGGCTGCCAATCGGCCCCCTACGCGCTCGACGAAGGCAGCGGATGGCAACCCGACCTGGACGACATGGCCCGGCGCATCAACAGCAAAACGCGAGCCATCGTGGTCATCAATCCCAACAACCCCACCGGGGCGGTTTACTCGAAGGAAGTCCTGAAGGGCATTCTCGACCTCGCCGCGCGGCACGGCTTGCTGATTTTCGCCGACGAGATTTACAACAAGCTGCTGCTCGATCCGGTCGAGTTCGTCTCGTTGGCGTCGCTCGCGCCGGAAGCGCCCGTCATCACGTTCAACGGGATTTCGAAGGCGTATCTCGCGCCCGGCTTCCGCATCGGCTGGGGAATTCTGAGCGGCGAGGAGCGCAGCGTGGCGCAGTACCGCGAGGTGCTGGCGCGCATTCTGCGGGCGCGGCTCTCGGCGAGCCATCCGGCGCAGTGCGCCATCCGCCCGGCGCTCGAAGGCAGCCAGGAGCACATCCCGGTTGTGGTCGAGAAACTGCGTCGCCGGCGCGACCTGATGGTCTCCATCCTGAACGCCGTGCCGGGCATCCATTGCTTCCCCCCGCAGGCGGCCTTCTATGCGTTTCCGCGACTGGACATCCGTGGCTCGGACACGGAGTTCGTGCTCGACCTCATCCGCGATACGGGCGTGGTCGTGGTGCCGGGCGAAGGGTTCGGCCAGGCGCCGGGCACCAAACACTTCCGGCTGGTCTTTCTCCCGCAGGAGGATTTGCTCCGCACGGCGCTCGAACAGATCGCCGAATTCGCCCGGAAGTGGGGGAACCGCTAAGCAGGGAAGCGTTTTTGCAGAGATTGTTTTGAGGCGCCGAGTGCGAGGAGAGAACGAATGAGCAAATCGAGGGAGACGGATGGATCTCCCGCCTCCATTTTGGCGACTCGCGATTGGCTCGATCGGAGGCGCTTGGCGAGATCGGTTTGCGTTATCTTCAGCGCCCGCCGCCTTTTCTGGAGATTCTTGGCGAGCCCGAGCTTCAGCTCAATATACGCAGCTTCGTCGCTGGAAAGCTCCAGGAAATCCCGGACGCTCCCAACCTTCCAGCCTCTCGATTCCAGCCGTTTCCGTTTGGACGGATTCATGCCATGCAGCCAAACCAGCGGCTTGCCGGTCCATTCCATGCAAGTATCAACGTATGTCAAATATGACATGGAGTCAAGGGCACTTGACCTGTATGGATGGATCGCGCATATTGAGGCCCATGAGAACGACGCTCGACATTGACGATGCTCTCTTGCGCGAGGCGGCCAAGCTGACCGGGGTCAAGAAGAAGACCTTGCTGGTGCGGCTGGGCCCGGAGGCGCTGATCTCCCGCGAAAGCGCCCGGCGGCTAGGCGCGCTTGGAGGGACAGAGCCGCAACTCCGACCGGTTCGCAGGCGGCGTGCCAGCCGACGAATTCAGGCCCTATGGTATGTCGGACTCCTGCTGCTGAGCGAGGGAGCGGCCCCGGCACAGGATAGAAGCACCGACTACACGGCGCCATACCAACAGCGCGCACTCGCGATTTACCGGTCGTCCATCGGCTATCGCACGGCGGCGTCTCACGGCCAAGTTCCTGCTTTCGCCAACTATTTAGCCGATCTGTTTCGCTCCGGCGGCTTTGCGGGCGAAGACGTTCACGTGCTGCCTCTCACGCAGCCCAGCGGGGAGGAAACGGCCTCGCTCGTCGTCCGCTATCGAGGGGGTGGATCGTCAGGCCGCAAACCAATCCTGTTGCTTGCACATATGGATGTTGTTGACGCGCTTCCACAAGACTGGGAACGCGACCCGTTCACGCTGACAGAAGGAAATGGCTACTTCTACGGTCGGGGAACACTGGACGATAAGTTTGGAACAACGATGCTGACAGCAGTTTTTCTGCGTCTCAAGGCGGAAGGATTTCGGCCGACGCGCGATTTGATCCTCGCTTTCACCGGCGACGAAGAGACCGAGCAGGCCACCACGCGCGCTCTCGTGACCACACATCGTACGCTGACTGATGCCGAGTTCGCGCTCAATGTCGACGCGGGTGGCGGCGTCCTGGACGAGAGCGGCAAGGTCGTTTCCTACCTGCTCCAGGCGGCAGAAAAGACTTATGCCACGTTCGAACTCACGGCGCGGAATCCGGGCGGCCATAGTTCGCTGCCCCGTGCCGACAACGCCATCTATGAATTAGCGCGTGCCTTGCAGAAGATTCAGGCCTATCGCTTCCCGGTGCAATCGAACGAAATCACGCGCCGCTACTTCGAGCTGACCAGCAGGGTTCGCTCCGGAGAGTTGGCGGAGGCGATGCGGCGTTTTGCCACGAATCCAAACGACGAGCAAGCAGCGGACATTCTGTACGGGGAGCCGAGCCAGGTCGGGGTTACGCGCACCACCTGCGTTGCCACGATGATTCGGGGCGGGCACGCCGAGAATGCCTTGCCGCAGTCGGCGACAGCCACCGTGAATTGCCGAATCTTCCCCGGCGTGGAAGTGAGCGAGGTGCAGGCAACGCTTCAACGCGTTGTGGAGAATGAGAAGCTGGAAATCAAGACTCTGGGCGACCCGAAGGCCAGCCTCGCGTCCCCGTTCCACGAGGAAGTTTTCGCCGCCGTCACAAACGCGATCCGCTCGATCCATCCCGGCACGCCGGTGATCCCGTACATGAGCCCTTATGCGACGGACGGTCTGCGAATCCGCGCGGCAGGCATACCGACTTATGGGACCATGGGGCTGTTCATTAAAGAGGACGATGAGTTCTCTCACGGGCTCAACGAACGAGTCCCAGTTCGCTCGTTCTATGGCGCGCTCGAGTATTGGCATCGGTTGCTGACGGAGCTTGCCGGCCGGTAGTCCGATGCGCGGTTGCTATCGGAAATCAACATCGGTGCGTAGAAGGGAGAATGCAATGAGGCAAATGCGACGAGGTGTTTTATATCTTGCCGTGATTTGGACGGCGACGCAGTGGGCAGCGGCGCAGCAGTCGCTTCCTGCGACGGATGTTTTGGCTGCGGCGATTCAGGCTACGCTGCGGGAACAGATCGCAACGGGGAGGCCGGTAGTGGACACGCCGATTCGCACCGTGGATGCCGGCGGGCATAACGTCGGCGTCGGCCTAGTGCGTCGTGTGGGGCCGGCGCAGGGCGGCAGCGCCTCGCACGACAAGGTGACCGAGGTCTATTACATCATCGAGGGCGCGGGGACGCTGGTGACGGGCGGCAGCCTGGCGGAGCCGAACCGGCGCGAAAGCGCCAATGCCACCGTGACGGGAATCAACGGCCCGGGCGTGAGCGGCACCCGGATCGAGAACGGCGTGAGCCGCCGCATCGCCAAGGGCGACGTCGTGATCATTCCCGCGGGCACGCCCCACTGGTGGAGCGCGGTCGAAGCGCCAGAGATTTATTACCTCGTGGTGCGCGTGGACCCAGCGCGGGTCGTGGCGCTGAAATAGGGAACAGGGAATGGGGAATAGGGAGTAGGGAGTGGGCGACCTGCTCTTACGCCCCTTCCTTGCGTTCGCGGCTATGCCAGGGTCCCCTCAAACCGTCGGACGCGGATTTCCTTCTCGCGCTTCCGAGTTCTAGCGATGTCGTAGGAGGCCTGCATGCGCAGGAGCGTGTCCATCCTGACCCCAAAGGCTTTTTCAATGCGAAGCGCCATGTCGCCCGACAAGTTGGCCTTCCCGTTGAGCAAGCTGGAGAGGGCAGGCCGGGAAACTCGCAGCACCTGAGCCGCCGCCGTCACAGACAAACCTCTCGGCTCGATGATTTCCGTCCGAATGAAATCCCCGGGATGTGGCGGGTTCAGCATACCCATAGCGGTTTCTCCTATTCTTAATGGTAGTCCTCGAAATTCACATCGCATATCTCGCCTTCGGCGGCGTCAATCCGGAACGTCAGACGCCAGTTGCGGGTGACATGCAGGCTCCAAACACCCTTTCGGCCACCCGTTAATACGTGTGGCTTCCAAGTTGGGAGAGAGCGCAATTCCTCCGGGTCTCTCATGTCGTCCAGATATGCGAGCATCTTCCGGAGTTTGTCCAGGGCGTCGGGTGGCAAACCTTTGGCCTCGTCCTCCACGTAAAGCAGCCGTAGGCCTTTGTGGACGAAATTCCGTATTTTCACACCTAGACTGTAGCCTGTAGCTTAACACTTGTCAAGCTGCATCCAAAACTCCGGGAGCATCTGTCCCCGTTCGTTAGACTCTGCAAACTGCCGTTGGCATCCGCTGGTTACCGGCGTATTATAGACGCCGGACTGATTTCCAGGGAGGGACATATGCCACAGGCAGGTCGAGTGAGAATCGTGCTGGCGGCCGCGATCATCGCGGTGATTGCGATGGCGGGAGTGGAGGCGCTGGCGCAGTCGAATCCGTATCAACTGGTCGCGGGCTGGGCGAAGATGCCGGCGGGCAGAACGTTCGGGTCGGTGATCGGGGCAGGCGTGGACCGCGCGGGCAACATCTGGGCGTTTGAGCGATGCGGCGGCGATACCTGCGCGGGGTCGAACCTCGCGCCCATCCTGCAGTTCGACGCCTCGGGGAGGCTGCTCAAGAGCTTTGGCGCGGGGGAGTTTATATTTCCGCACGGCTTCTACGTGGACCGGGACGGCAACATCTGGACGACCGACGGGATGGGGAAAGACGGCAAAGGATTCCAGGTGACGAAGTTCAGCCCGGACGGGAGAGTTCTGCTGCGGCTGGGCAAAGCGGGCGTTTCCGGGAACGCGCCAGATACCTTCATCTACCCCTCGGCGGTGGTGACCGGGGCGAACGGAGACATCTTCGTCGCGGACGGGCATGGCGCGGACACGGGCGGGCGCATCATGAAGTTTTCGCGGGACGGAAGATTCATCCAGCAATGGGGCAAGAAGGGAACGGGTCCCGGCGAGCTCGGCGGGCTGCACGCCATCGCCATGGATTCTCAGGGGCGGATCTTCGTCGGCGACCGCACCAACAGCCGCATTCAGATTTTTGACCAGTCCGGGAAATTCGTGGCGGAGTGGAAGCAGTTCGGCCGTCCCAGCGGCATTTTCATTGACGCCAGCGACAACCTCTACGTCGCCGACTCGCAGTCTACCGCGGAGACGAACCCCGGGTTCACCAAGGGCATCCGCATCGGCAGCGCACGCGACGGAACCGTCCGCAGCTTCATCCCGATTCCCGGCCCCGGGGAAGGCGCCATGGTCTCGGCGGAAGGCATCGCGGCCGATGCCGCCGGCAGCGTCTACGGCGCGGAAGCCAACAGCAATAACCTGCGGAAATACACCCGGCGGTAAAAAGCAGGGAAATGGGGAGTAGGCAATAGGGAGTTGGGAACAGCCAAGACGCGCAGGGACACTCAACTCCCGCAGCGGGAATCGAGTGTCCCTTTGGACAAGCCAGATAAAACGCTAACCGGCTTCGAGGCCCGACAGATCAACCCCGCACGTTCTGGTTGAAGAAGTCGAGCGTGCGCTGCCAGGAGAGCTTCGCGGCGGCTTCGTCATAGCGAGGCGTGGTGTCGTTATGGAAGCCGTGGTTCGCGCCCTCGTACATGTGCATCGTGTACTTGGCGTTGATGGCCTTGAGCGCGGCCTCGTAGGCCGGCCAACCCGCGTTGATGCGCTGGTCAAGGGAGCCGTAGTGGATCAGGAGCGGCGCCTTGATGCGAGCCGCTTCCTCAGCCGTGGGCTGTCCGCCGTAGTAGGGAGCGCCCGCGGCCAGGTCCGCGCCCAAGCGCACGGCGAGCATATTGACGATGCCGCCGCCGTAGCAGAACCCCACCGCGCCGATCTTGCCGGTGCAGT
>CAYWWM010000067.1:0-9262 GCA_964461735.1 uncultured Solibacteraceae bacterium
GATGGCGTCGTTGTAATAGGTGATCCCGCCGTAGGTTCCGACGCGCTCCAGGCGATGCTCGAGCGGCCGAAAGTTGCGCACGGCTTCCACGATCTCGCCCGGTTCCACGCCGAGCAATCGGCTCACGCCCACTGCCGCCGCCACGTTGAGCAGGTTGAAGCGTCCCGGCAGAGGCACATCCCGGACCGCGATCTTCCCTTGCCATTCTTCCCCCAGCGCATACACGATCGAGTCGCCGACCGCGGCGCAGCCGGGAATGGAAAGGGATTCCAGCGAGCAAGCCAGGCGCCGTCCCGGCGAGCGCCAGGCGATCTCGCGCGGAACGGCGTGATCGGCGTCATAGACCAGCCAGTCGCGCTTCCCCTGGTAGCGCGCGATATTTTCCTTGGCCGCCACGTACTGCTCGAAGCTGGCGTAATAATCCAGGTGCTCGGGAACAACGTTGAGCAGCACGGCGATGTGCGGGCTTTGCCGCACGCCCTCCAACTGATGGCTGGATAATTCGTAGACGAACACGCTTTCCGGGTCGGCTTTCGGCAGCGCGTCGAGCGCCGGCGCGCCGATATTGCCGACCAGGTACACCTTCCGCAGGTCCACCTCCGGCGGGCCGCTATGGCCGGGAAGAAACGACTTCCGTGCGGCCTGCTTCAGGATGGCGTGGATCAGCGACGCGGTCGTGCTCTTGCCTTTGGTTCCGGTGACGCCCACGATCTTGCCGGGACAATTCGAGAAGAAGAGGTCGGTCTGCGAAGTAATCCGCCGGCCCGATGCCGCCGCCTGAACGTATTCGGGAAGCGTCACCGGAATTCCCGGCGACTTCACGATGACGTCATATTGGGACAGGGTGGCGAGGTAATCGGGGCCGAGATGGAGCTTGGCGCGCGGGTCGCCGCGCAAAAGTTGGGCCGTTTCCGGCGGCAGCTCATCGAGCGGCAAGCGGTCGGCGGCGCCGAGCGTCTTTTCAGGATACAAACCGCGCAGGAAGCGCCAGGTGCTCTGCCCCTCGCGGCCGAGACCAAGGACCAGAACGGAGAGATCGCGCAGTTGCGAGAGCTTCATACTGAGGGAAAGTCGGCGGGGTGCCTCCTCCCGCGTTCACTGGTAGGGTTCACACGCGGGGGGCATATTGGGAAATGAAGACAATCTCAATGGGTTCTCCTTGAAACTCGTGGGGAACCTCGTCTTCCTTCGTGAGGGCGCGGCGGTCCACATTCAACCGCAAGACCGGGCCGGACTTCCCCGGAGCGATACCCGCTCCTCGAAACCATGCTCGACCGCCAAATTGCTTGACGAGCTCGCGCTTGGCGCGCTGCAATGATTCCAGCTCTTGCTTCATTGAACCAGGCGAACCTTGAGTGCCGTCAGCACATCCGGCATGAAATGAGCCAGCGTTCGATCAATGCCGTCGTCGTCTTCGCCTCCTCCATACAGTAAAGCATAGGGCTGCATCGTATCTTCGTCAATGATGAACGACCCGCTGTCGCCGGTCTGACTGAAAGGTTGCGTCGGAGGGGCGCCCACGCATTCGATCTGGTCGTCATAGGTCACCACTGCAGGAATCCCCAAAGAGTTCCCGTAGTCAATCGTTACTCCGTCCAACTCGAAGGCGCTGACGGTGCCATGAGTCACGCGGGTGGTCCGGCCCTTCTTGACTACGCGCGCGACGGAAAAGCGGTCCGCGATGGGGGTCTTCTTGATCTCGCCGATCCCGGAATAATTCCAGGGCTCGAACAATGTCACAGCCTCGGAAAAAACCGCCAAAGCGGCGTCCACTCCCGTGGCATTCACCAGACTCAGGGGAAACCAGCGGTGGAGTCGTCCGATGACACGGCGAACCGAGGCGGGATCAGCCGGGCCCGGTTGTAAAATGGGGTCCCCTTGGTAACTCCAATTGCTGTTTGCAAACACGTGGTTGTTGCTAAGCATGTAGTAGTTCTCGTCGTCTTCCACAAAACCGCCCAGGGTCCCAGCAGTGATGCGGTAATGTCCGCAGGAACCTCCTGCCCGCACCGTCAAGCGGGGACAGTAGTGTACCCCGGTAACGAGATCAATCTCCTTTTCATGCCTGCTCAACCCTCGCATCAACTTCGAAACATATTGCTCCTCGCCTTTGAACACTCGCACCGCCAGTTTGTACTGTCTTGGCTGGGCGGGCCACGGAGCGATGCCAATCGCGGCCACCGGGGCGGCCTGGATTACCTGAGCTCGGGGGATCCCTTTAGGTTGTTCTATTGGAGGGGCAGTCCAAACCCAGCGTGGACCTATGTCCACGTACGCCTCTTCTAAGCCTAAGCGGTACAATCGAAGCATTCCTCGTTTAGATCGCGCCGCGTAGGCTCGGCCCAGCATTTCGGATTTCAAATCGCGGCACGAAGACAAATTCATTGGTCTACCTCCTCAGCCGGAACTGGAAAGCCCTACCGGCTTCCGTTCATGCCCGGCACGATGAAGTAGCCCACTTTGTTGTTGGGCGGCGAGCCATACCACAGCCGGCCTTGCGCGTCGAGGAAGAACTCCTTCATGGTGTTCTCCGGGTAGGGCGCGGGGTACTCGGTGACCTTGCCGGTGGCCGGGTCGAGCCGCCCGAGCACGTCCATGTCGTGCGAGGAATACCAGATATGGTCGTTGCGATCAATCCCCATGGCGTAGGGCGTCGCCAAGGGGCCGGGAAGATCGAATTCCTGGAAGGTCTCCGTCTTCGGATCGAAGCGCGCGAGCTTGCCGGCTTCGTACTCGCCAACCCAGACGATCCCCTTCGAGTCAATCTGAAGCCGCCGCAGGTAGCTTTTCGTTGGCGTGACCCACGTCGTCACCTTGTCCGTTTTGGCATCCACCCTCCCGATGGTACTGGGCGGGGTGTTGGTCGTGAACCAGCCGTTGTCCGCCGCATCTACGGCCCCATCGTAGCTGCCGTGACCTTCCTTGTAATAGGTAAACTTCCCGGTCTTCGGATCGAACTTGGTGAAGGGATAGCCCGAGGACCAGACGTTGCCCTTGGAGTCCAGGCGGCTCGTGTGCTTCGAGCCGCCGGTCAGCCAGCCTTCTTTGCCCGGCTCATACTCGGACTGGTACTCGATAATCGTCCCCGTGCGGGGGTCGAGCTTCCCGAGCTTGTTCGAGCCTTGCTCCGCCAACCAGATGGAGCCGTCCGGGGCCGGCACGGCGGAGTGAATCGCCGCGGTGCCCTGATGCGGGGCGCGAAACTCCTGCATCTCGCCCGTGTTCGGATCGAGCACGGCGACGCGGTTGGCTCGGCCGAACTCCGGGATCCAGAACTTGCCGTCCGTGTCCGGCGCGGCGCTGAAGGGGAAACTGTTTGGCTGCGGCAGGTCGTAGTCCACGTATACGATCTGCAATCCGTCGTCGCTTACCGGCCGCAGCGTGGCCGCGTAACCGGGCAGCTCGGCCGGCGATTTCGGCAGCTTCGAGTCCACGCCGAAGCTCTCGTTGAGAAAGTGGACTACGTCGGCGGCGTTCTGATCGTTGAATCGCCCGGCGAGGTTGAAGTGCATGGCGGTCTGCATGAATTTCACCGCCGCGGTCCAGCCCGCTTCATTGCGGGGCTTCGCCGCCATACGCGACTGGAACCCGTGGCAGATCAGGCAGCGCCCGTTGAGCGCCTCCTTGCCTTTGCTTTCCGGCAGCAGTTTCAGCATCTGGTAATTCGAGAGGTCGCTCCAGCGCACGGTTCCCTGAGCCAGGGTGAAGTCCCGCGCCGCTGCTCCCGCTGCCGCGACGTGGACCGCCGCCGGGGCTGCACTCTGGCGCCCCACCGCATCGGCCCACACCTGGTAGCCGCCCGGAGTCAGGTTCTCAAAGCGGTAGCGTCCCTGCCCGTCCGAGAGCACGCTGATGGTGATCTTGCTCCTGGAGTCGCTGCGCGCGCGCACGAACGCTCCGCGCAGCGGGGCGCCGTTGGGGTCTCGCACCGTCCCCGCGAGCGTCCCCGCCGACGCCAGAGCCGCGCACGCCAACAGCAGCGCCATGCTCCAACCGACTGACTTCATGTTCTCCTCCCCAACGATCCGCCTGGAAACATTGAACCACAAAGGCACAAAGATCACGAAGGGAAAACAAGAGAATTGGTTTGGCCCTTGTGCCTGGGTGTTTTTGTGGCAGGCAGGGCGGCTGCTACCGTGGCGAGGTGTTTTCCAGGCGGTCCCAGCCGAGCTTGTTCATGAGCTCGCTTATGCGCCCTTCCACCCAGGGCTGCGTTCCCATGCGCCGGTCCAGGTCGTAGTAGACCTGCGCGGCCTGGTCGAGCATGCCGCGCTCCTCGTAGAGGAACGCCAGCAGAAAGCGCGGCCAGTTGTCGTTCGGGTTCTGCTCCACCATGGCGCGCAGGCTGTCCTCCGCCACGCGCACGTCTTGCGCCTGCTCGGCCGAAAGCACCTGGAAGAAAGTCGTGGCTTCATCGAGCGTGTCGCTGGCATCCCGCGCCGTCACGCGCCAGCGGTAGCGCTGGCCCCATTCGAGGGCGGTGGCGTCGGAGGGGTATTCGACGGTGGTTCCCGTCACCTCCGCGCGCCACAGGATGCGTTCCTCGCGGTCGAGCACCCGCACCTCGTACTTCTGCGCGCGGTCCACGGGCTCCCAGCGGAATTCCGGCCGCAGCGTGGCGGTGCTGGTCCGCGACGGAGAGCGCAGCAGCAGGTTGGCGCCGCGCAACCGCAGCATTCCCGATTGCACGCGGCTGGCTGAGGCCATCAGCAAAGTCGTAGGCAGCTTGCACGGCACTGGCCGTTCCCCGGAGACGCTGCCTTTCTTTACCGAGTAGGCTCCGGCCGCGAATTCGATCTCGGCGCCCGGCCCGAGCTTGGCCGTGCGCGCCTGCGGTTGAACGCAGAACAAGAACGTAGCTTCGCCGCCGGCTCCCGTCACGATGCGGTCCCCCGCCGCCAGCAGGTCGGCGGTGCGCGCCGGGGCGCCGGTTTGCTGGCCGGCCCGCACGATCTGGACGTCGCCGGAAACCAGCGACAGCAACCCCACGGGGGTCTGCGCCGGGGCCGCGGCGGCCCAGAGCAGGAAGCCGAAACTCGCCAATATTCTCCAGCTCAGCCTATACGTCATAGGTCTAACCTCCGTCCCCTTTACGATACCCGATTCATTCTACTCTTGCAACCGAAAAAAGCGTCACCGCTTCGGCGACTCCTTTGAGCTTGGCCTCGCCCATCCGTTCGGCCTTCACGCGGTCCTGAATCAGCCGGTAGGTGGCCTCGCTCAGCAGCGCCTGGGTCTGGAACGTCTTGTTCTCGCCTTCAATGCGCGCAGCCACGTTCACCGCGTCGCCGATCGCCGTGTACTCCATCTTCTCGGGCGCACCGATGGTCCCGACGACGGCCTCGCCAGTGTGAATCCCCACGCCGAGCACCAGGGGTGTCAGACCCTGTTCCGTGCGCCGCCGGTTGTACTCCCGGTTGCGGGCCACCATTGCCTGTGCGCAGACCACGGCGTTATAGGGGTCGTCGGAGCGCGGCACCGGAGCGCCGAACAGCGCCAGGATGCCGTCGCCAATGAACTTGTTCACCATGCCTCCGTGGGCTTTGATTTCGGCCGTCATGTCGGCGAAGTATTCATTCAGTTCGCGCACCACCTGATGCGGGTCGCAGCCCTGGCAATAGGTGGTGTAATCGCGCAGGTCGCAAAACATGACGGTCACCAACTGGCGCGTCCCCCCCAGCGGAACTTCCTCGCGCGCCAGAATCTCCTGCGCCACTTCGGGCGAGACGTACCGCCCGAACATGTCCTGGAGCAGGCGGCGCTTTCTCCCTTCGGTCATAGAGTAGACGCCGTAGCCCGAGAATCCGCCCAGCGCGATGGCCAATCCCGGCGCAACCAGCGGCAGCACCAGTCCATCCCGCAGCGCCCGCACGCTGATCGCAAAATGGATCCCGAAGATTGCCGCCAGCGCCACGGGCGCCGCGGGGAACCGGAAACGGTACGCCAGCCCGGTCGCCAGGAGTGCGAACAACACGGCCAGAGCGAATCCGGCGGCGGGGGACGCCTCCCGCAAAAATCGCCCTTCGAGCAGCGTCGCCAGAGTGTTGGCGTGAATCTCCACGCCAGAGGTGAGCTGCTGTCCTCCCCCGGCCAGATAGAACGGAGTGGCCCTCTGATCGGCGGGAGCGCTGCTCCCGATGAGCACGATGTTTTCCCGGAACCACTGCTCGAGCTGACCCGTGTTTCCCCGCTGGGCGGCTTCGAGCACGTCGGCCATGGAGACCGACCGAAAGGTTCCGTTGGGGCCCCAGTAATGAACCAGCAGGAATCCGGAGCGGTCGAGCGGAACTGCACGGTCCCCGAGCCGCAACGCGCCATCGGGTAGCGAGCCTGCGCTCCATTCCGAATTCGAAGCCGCGGCCGCCAGCCGTGCCGCAAACGACTCGAAGGCATTTTCATCTCTGGTGCGAAGCTGCTGGCGCCGCACGAAATTGTCGCCGTCCACGGTGAGGTTCGCAAACCCGATGGTCCCTTGCGCACTTCCCAGCATGTAGAGAGGAAGCCCTTCGGGGGAGCCTTGGAATCCGAGTTGCAGGCTGTCGTAGGCCAGGATAACCGGCCTGCCGGCGGAAACTTCGGCGTAGGCCGCGGCGAGCTGCCGGTCGAGGTCCGGAGCCCACGGTTCGACCGAGAGGGCGAAGTAGATATCCAGCCCGATGGCGCGCGCCCCTCCATCCGCCGCCGCTCGGAGCAGGGATGCGAAGCGCGGTTGCCAAAAAATTTGCGGTTCTGGGAAAGCTGCTTCGGCCCGCTCATCCAGCATCACCAGCATGATGTTCGAGGGGGGGGGCTCGCTTCCGTGCAGAATCCAGCGCGCGTCGTAACCCTTGAGCTCGAGCAGTTGCAGGGGAGACGATGAAGCCAGCCCCCACGCGAGCAGCGCCGAGCCCGCCGCCGCGGCCAGGAACCAGATCACCGTGGTGCGCTTCCGCCGCGCTTTCTTTTCTTGGGCCGGCGGACCGGCTTTTAGCGAATCCGTCCTTGAATCCGGGAAATCCTGCCGGGCAGAGGCAACCGCCGATGTGCCCGTTCCCTCTCCTGCTGGCGCATCCGGCATTGGGTTGACATCCATTTGGGGGAAATTATACTCTAGCCCATAATGGAGGGGTTTAGGAACCTCTTTTAGCCACTCGTTCCCCCAGGTGGCGAGGGAGTGGAGTCTTGAAACGTTCTAGGCTCATCGCGTGGGTTTTGGCCGTGGCTGTGGGGGCCGCCGTGGTGGCCCGGGCGCAAGCGCCAGCCAGCGACCAGCCCAATTACTATGCCGTCATCATCGGAGTCTCCGAGTTCTCCGAGCTTCCCATGGACGAATGGCTACAGTATGCCGACGATGACGCCATCGCCTTTCACAAGTTCGTCACCAGCCCGCGCGGGCGCGCCTTTCCTCCGGAAAACGTGTTCCTGCTGACCAACGCGGAGGCCAGCTACGCGGCCATCCGCAGCCGGCTTGGCAGCACTCTGGCGAAGAAGATTAAGCCGGACGACACCGTTTATATCTTCGTGGCGACGCACGGCATGGTGGAGCGCGAAGCGGCGCGCGAGGGCTACCTGCTGGGGTACGACTCCGACCGCGAAGACCTCTACAGCAGCGCCCTGCCGATGCGCGAGCTCGGCAACATCATGTCGCAGCGCCTGAAGAACGCCCGCCGGGTCTTTCTGTTTGCCGACGCCTGCCGCGCCGGCAAGCTGGGCCAGGCGCAGGGGTCGGTCAACCGCTACATCGAAGACGTCTCCCGGCAGCGCGGCGAGGTCATGGGGCTGCTCGCCAGCCGCCCCAACGAATTTTCCCGCGAAGGCGAGCAGTTCGGCGGCGGCCACGGCCTCTTCACCTACTATCTCCTCAAGGGCTTGATGGGCGGCGCCGACGCCGACATGGATAAGACCGTCACGGCGGCCGAAATCGTCAACTTCCTCCAGGTGCAGGTCACCGACGCCAGCGAGCGCCAGCAGAACATCCGCGACTTTGGCGACTTTGAGCCGGATACGCCGCTGTCGTTCGTGGACAAAGACGCTCCCGCCGGCATCGTGGCGCGGCGGCGCAGACGGCGCGGGGTCGAGGTCGCGTCGCTCCAGGGCGTGGTCCCGCAAGGCGTCGAAGTATTGGACCGCTTCGAGCGCGCCCTGGATGAGGGCCGCCTGGTGAATCCGCCGGGCGAAAACGCCTGGGAGCTGTACCGCCAGTTCGAGCAGCTTCCCGTTCCCGAGGTCGAGAAGGAAGACGCGCAGGAGGAACTGCTGATCGCGCTGGCGACCGCGGGCGACCGCGTGCTCTCCCGCTACCGCCGCGGCGACGCCGTGATTCCGCTCACGGCCGACAATTATCAGGAAGGCGCGCAGTTGTTTGGCCGCGCCAGCGAACTCTCGCCGGACGACGAGACGCTGGCCAACAAAGCCCGCTTCATGGAGGGCCGCGCGCTGGTCGAGAACCGCCAGTTCCAGCAGGGGATCGCCGTTCTGCAACAGGTGGTGGCCGCCGATCCCGACGCCGCCTATCCGTACAACGCGCTCGGCATCGCCTACATGGAACAGCAGCAGTGGAACGAGGCCATCCGGAACTTCCGCCTGGCCACCGACCGCGCCGAGAAATGGATCTACCCGCATTACAATCTCTCGCGCGTCTTTGCGGCGCTGGCGCGCTTCCCGGATGCGGAGGCGGCGCTGCGGCGCGGCATCGCGCTCGGCGACGAACTGGGCGTGCGCTATTCCTATCTCTATTACAATCTCGGCATCCTGTATCTGTTTCAAGGCCGCCCGAACGAGGCCGAGCAGCAGTTCCGCCGGGCCATCGAGCTGAAGCCCGACGATGCTCTGAGTTACCACAACCTCGGGCTGATCTATCAGCGGCGGAATAACGCGCGGGAAGCCGAGACGCAGTTCCGCCGGGCTGCCGACCTCGATCCCCGGCTGGTGGAGCCGCGCATGAAGCTCGCGGAGCTGTATCGCCAGCGGCGCGAACCCGAGCTCGAAGAGTCCGCGCTGCGCGAAGCCGTGGCTGCCGATCCGCGCAACGCCGCCGCCGTCGAGGCGCTCGGACGCTTTCTCCTGCAAGCCAATCGCCTGGACGAAGCCGAGCAGCTTTTCCTCCAAATGCTGACCGGGGATGTGCAGCCGGGGGCTGCGTTGACCGGCCTCGGCGACGTGCACGCGGCGCAGGGCAATTTCGCGCAGGCCGCCGAAGACTACCGCCAGGCCATCGCCCGCACCACCGACGCCCGCCTGCGGCGGGAGCTCGATCAGAAGCTCCGCAACGCGGAGCAGCGGA
>CAYWWM010000068.1:0-682 GCA_964461735.1 uncultured Solibacteraceae bacterium
GATAGAGTTCCCGCTCCGGGCCCGGCTCGGCCCAACTGCGCATGGCGATTTCGTCCCAGGCCCCCGCGACATCTGCGTATCGCCAGACGCGCGCGCTCAGGGGCTTTGGCCACAGCTTCGACCGCGCGATCGAGCGGCGTTCCTCCTCGCGGTCCGTAAAATCTACGATAACCGATACCAAGGCATCCGCCAAGTGATCCGTGCGAAACAAGAGCGCCGGCTCGACTTCGCCGGACACGTGGCCGGAGGCGATCACGAGTTCCGTGTCGGTGGTGGCCCAGGAAGCGTCGAGCGGATAGAGCGTCGGGAAATGATCCGGCGCGGGAATCCCTTGGCATTCCAGTTCCGCGATGTGCGCCTGCACGTGCTTCGTATCGCGCCCGGTGTAGCCGGCGACCAGCACGCGGCGCACCGGAAACTCGAGCGGCGCGCCTTCGAGTTCGAGCCTCAGGACCTTTGTTTTTTCACTCACCGGCAAAGCCTACACTAACCGCACTGAAGCTGCAATGCAGGAGCGGAACTCAGCGACGTTTCAAAACCAACAGGTGGCTTCTCATCTCTGCTGGCGCGAGTTCCTTTACGCCGGAGTCGAAAGTTACGAGCACGCCGCGCCTTTCAATCGCATGGACCAGCAGCAGCGCGTTGGTCCATTGCCGGTAGATCGGAAGAGCGTCGTGTAGGG
>CAYWWM010000068.1:692-8479 GCA_964461735.1 uncultured Solibacteraceae bacterium
GAGGGGGTAGAGCGCGCGGCAGAATTGGCCGGTTCCGGTTGAGGCGGCTCCCGGTTGTATGGGACAATAGCAGGCAAGTCGGATCGAATCGTGCTGCGGGAGGGACTATGCGAGTAAGACGAACCGTGAGGCGGGCAGGCGTGATCGGGCTACTGGCGCTGTCCGCATCTCTTTCGCCACTCTGGGCGCAGACCAAGATTCCATTGATCGTCCGGCTGTCCGACGTTTCGATCAACAAGGTCCCGTTCTTGGTTGCCCTGGATCAAGGCCTCTACGCGAAGAACGGCCTGGACGTCACCATGATCCCCTTCAGCGAGAGCTCGGCGCAGGTCCATGGCGTTCCGGACACGGTCCCCCGCAGCGTGCGCGATCTGGCGGGCCGGGCGCAAATCTCCATCGGCGGCGGAGCGCCGGGGATTGTCAGCCGGGTGGGCCGCTCGCAGCCGTCCGACCGCGTGATTCTAGCCACCACCGACGACATCGTCCACTGGCACATCCTGGCGCAGAAGGGAATCGAGAAGCTCGAAGACCTGAAGGGAAAGCGGATTGCCATCTCGAGCCTCCCGGCCTGCACCGGGACCGTGGCTCTGATCATCGCGCGGCGAATGGGATGGGACCCCGTCAAAGACATTGCCATCCTGGAAGACGATTACAGCATCACGCCGCTGCAACAAGGTTGGGCGGATGCCCTGATCGCCTACGAGGTTCCTTACGCCATGGGCCTGCACGCCGGCTACAAGCCGCTCGACGTGGACCTGCGCTCCTGGAATGAGCCGATCCCCTGCAACGGCGTCTGGGCCTCGAAGTCGTGGGCGCACCAGAACCGCGACACCGTGCTGCGCTTCCTCAAGTCCGTGCTGGAAGCCATAGCCCTGATGAAGAAGGACAAGCAGTACGCCTTCCAGTCCATCTCGAAGTGGTATCAGATCAACGACTACGAAATCCAGAACATCATCTACAACGGAGCTGCCGAAATGCCCCGCAAACCCTATCCGAGCGTCGCGGGGATCAAGAACGTGATGAGTTTGTACGACTCGAACGCCATGCGCCGCTACAAGCCGGAAGACTTCTACGACGACAGCTTCCTCAAGGAACTCGATCAGAGCGGGTTTATTGACAAGCTGTACGAATAGAGGTGCGCAGCGTCGCGATCGAGGAGCATCCCTGCGCGCTTGGTTTCAGATTTCCGACCTCTGCATTTCCCGCCGCAAGACTTCGTTCCTATGCGTTTGGTGGTCTACGAACTGATCCTGGAAGTGGAGTTCAGCGGCGCTTCAAAACCAACAGACGGCTTCTCATCTCTGCTGGCGCGAGGTCTTTGAGGCCCGAGTCAAACGTAACGAGCACGCCGCGCTTTTCAATCGCCTGGACCAGCAACAGTGCGTCGGTCCATTGGCCGTGGCCCTGGAGGCGAGAGGCAAGGGGTTGCAGACCAGGAGTGAGGTCATGGTTCAAGGGCCAGAATTCGTGGCCGGGGTGTTGCGTAAGTTCGGTCAAGGAGGACAGCGCTTTCGCAGCGCTGACGGCGCCTTGCGTCAGGGCGGGATTCGTCAGCAGGCGGAGCACACCGAGCTGGGTGAGCGCGTTGGAGGCCCAGGCACGCTGGCCTGAAGTGGCAAACCACGACTCCGCGGCGGTATAGAATTTATGGCGCGGCCAGACCAGCGCAAAAAGAACATTCATATCCGGCAAATGCCGATTCATTCTTCGTCCAATATTTCCTGCACCTGCTTCGCGGTGATGAGCGGGAAGTCCTCCGGCACGTCAAACACCGGAATACCGTTGACGATGCGCGTCCCCAGCTGGTAGCGAGTGCCACGGCGGATGAGTTCCGAGGCGGCCTTGCCGAGCGAGATGCGGTTGCGCTTCGCGTATGTCCGGACGGCCCTAGAAGCATCATTTTCCAGTGAAAGTGTAGTCCTCATGATTAAATGATGCTATACCTCCAAATTGATGTCAAGACGCATAATGTGATGCCTTTGAACCCAAAGTGACTCCCTCACTCCTCCCACCCGTATTCCTTCCAGCGCCGGTCCACCAGGGCTTCGTCCTCGGGGGCCGGGTGGACGGTGGGCGGGAAGCGGCCGCCCCACTCGGGCTTGGAGTCGTACATCCAGGTGCGCGTGGCGTCAACCAGGACGCGGTTCCAGATGCCGGAGCCGAGCTTGCCGACGTCGCGCTCTTCCAAGGGGGAAGAAGGATCAGAGGGAGAGCCGAAGGAGCCGGGAAAGATTACGATATCGTCCTTGCCGGCGTTGACGCGGTAGGCGATGGCCCAGTCGAGGGCTTCATAGTTGCTGATGTCAATGTCGTCGTCGGTGACGATGACGTGCTTGTAGCGCCAGCTCGCGGCGCCCGATCCCCACAGTGCGGCGGCGACTTGCTTGGCGTGGCCCTGGTACCGCTTGTTGATGGCGACGCAGACGTTGGTGCCGTTGGTGACGGGATGGACGTGCACGTTGGCGATGCCGGGCACGCCCTGCTGTTCGAGGATGTTCCAGGCGATGGCGGCGCGCTGGATGGAGGACATCTGGCTATTCTCGGTGTAGGAGCCGGGGAGCGTGCCTTCCTGCGTGCCGCGCAGAATCGGATTGTTGCGGTGCGTGATGCATTCGACTTTGATCACCGGGCGCGGCGTGGGAACATCGCCGGTGTGTCCCGTGTACTCGCCGAAGGAACCTTCCGGCTCGAAGGTTTTTGGATCGGGATCAACGAAGCCTTCGATGACGATCTCGGCGCCGGCGGGAACCAGCAGGTCGCTGGTCTGGCAGCGCACGACTTCGAGTGGCTCGCCGCGGTAACCGCCCATGACATCGTACTCGCAGACGCCCGAGGGTATAGGGCTGCCATTCATGAAATCCATGATGGGGTCGTAGCCGATGACGGCGGCGACGGGCATCGGTTGCTTGCGTTGGCTGTACTTCGAAAACGTTTGCCCGCCATGCTGGCTCGCCACAATGAGCACGGGGATGGTGTTGCGCTGGCCGATCATGCCGCGGTAGACGCCGACGTTCATGACGCCCGTGTCGGGGTCGCGCGTGACGATTCCGGCAAAGGTAAGAATGTAGCGGCCGCCGTCGCGGAAGTGCCATTGGGGAGCAGGAAACTGATAGAGGTCCACGTCCTGGCCGCGAAGGATGTTCTCTTTGACCGGGCCGGTTTTCACTTCGACCGGCGGGATGGCCTCTCGGTTCTTCTGGCGGACGTATTGCACCAGCTCGCGGACGGAGGCATTGGGTGGAAACCCAAGCACCATGGCGAGCCGGGCGCGCTTGTGCAGCAGCGCCGTGGCCAGCGTTCGGCACACGGTGTTCTGATAGCCCACGATGTTCTCGAAGAGCAGCGCCGGGCCTTTCGCGGTGAACGAGCGGCGGGCAATGGCGCCGATTTCGCGGTCCCAGTTCACCTCGGCTTTGATTCGCTTCAATTCGCCCGCCGCCTCGAAGCGGTCGAGCCACGTCCGCAGATCGGCAAATCCCATCGCACACTCCCGGCCTTGCGAATCCCCGATTATAGACGAAATCCCGCTAGCCACGGAGACACAGAGACACGGAGAAATTCTTTCCAAGAAAGCAAGAAATTACGGTCTTGGAGTGGAACTGAGTACGGGACCAGGAAACAAGAAGAAGCCGAAAAATAACCTGATGCCATTATGATAGAGTAATTATGGATAGGGCGGGTGTACGGTTATTTACCTCGAGGAACCTCCGGGAGGGCGGACGGATGGCAAGCAAACAAGCTCTGATGGATTCCAGGAAGGCTCGGACGGTGGCGTTGGGAGCGGTGCTGGCGATGGGCGCGGCGCTGCTCTGGGTGCAGTCCGTTCCGTTGGGAGAGATGCAGGCGAACGCGGAGCGCGCGGGCCGGCGGCCCACCGGCGCGCCGCAACTGCTCTCCGTGCAAACGATCCCAGGATGGGCCGACGGCGAGATGTGCGAGTGGATGCCGGCGAGCGCAGGATCGAATCTGCTATCGTTCCTGCCCCCCGAGCCAATGGTCCCGCGGGCGCAGGGCGTTCCAACTCGCAGCGGCCCGGCCCCGACGCCGACCGCCGCAGAATTCGCCGCCGTAAACGCGCGGCCCCCGTTGCGCATGATCAAGGACCACCACCCCTCCTACAGCTCCGTCGCCGTGGACATGAAGAATGACGAAGTGATCATGACCGACGAGAGCACGTTCAGCATCCTCACCTATGACCGCACCACGAACACGCCGCCGAGCGCCGCCTTCAGCGAGCCGAAGCGCAAGATTTTCGGGCACGAGACCTGGATCGAGTACCAGTGCGGCGTCTACGTGGACCAGGCTTCGGGGGATATCTACGCGGTCAACAACGACACCGTGGACCGGCTGGTTATTTTCTCGCGCAACGCGCGCGGCGACGTGCCGCCCGACCGCATCATTCATACCCCGCACACCACCTACGGGATCGCCGTGGACGAGCCGCACCAGGAACTGTTCCTGACCGTGCAGGAAGCGGCGGCCGTGAGCGTGTTCCGGAAGTTCGCGGCGGAGAATGAAGCTCCCATCCGTCTGCTCCAGGGCGAGAAAACTTTACTGGCGGACCCGCACGGCATCGCCGTGGATTCGACGCGCGACCTGTTGTTCGTCTCGAATTTTGGGTCAGCCACGGTCAAGGACGCGGCTCTCCTCCGTCCCACCGACGACGGCTACTACGGCGCCTCGGACAAGGCCAACTGGCCGCTGGCGCGCAATGCGACGGTTCCCGGGAGAGGCAAGTTCCTGCCGGCTTCGATCACCGTCTACCCGCGCGACGCCGCCGGCGACGTGGCTCCGATCCGCAAGATCGAGGGTCCGAAAACACAGTTGAACTGGCCGACGGCTCTGACGGTGGATCCGAAGCGCGGCGAGATTTTCGTCGCCAACGACACCGGCGACTCGATCCTGGTGTTTGACGTCACGGCATCGGGCGACGCAGCGCCGAAGCGCGTCATCAAAGGTCCCCGCAGCGGGATCAAGAGTCCCACGGGCGTCTTCTACGACTGGGAGCACGACGAGCTGTGGGTGGCGAACTTCGGCAACCATACCGCCACGGTCTACCCGGCCACGGCCTCGGGCGACGCAGCGCCGCTGCGCGTAGTCCGCAGCGCTCCACTCAACACCGGGACGCCGAACATCGGCAATGCCTACGCGCCGGCGTATGACTCCAAGCGCGATCAGATTCTGGTGCCGAACTGAGTGTCCCATCCCCAGATCGCCATCTTCGCCAGGCTGGCGGATGGAAATGCGGCTCCGGTTCGCGCCATTGCGGGACAGAAGACGCTGCTGACCCGCTCGACCCACGGCATCGCCTACGACCATATCCGGGACCGCATCATTGTGCCGAATTTCTACGCGCAGGCGATCCAGATTTTCCGGGGCGACGCCGACGGCGAGGTGGCCCCCGAACGGGTCATCCAGGGTCCTCTGACTCAGATCAACAACCCGGACAAGCTGATGCTCGACGCCGTCAACAACGAAATCCTGATTCCGTTGCGCGACCGCGTGCTGGTCTTTGACGGCAACGCGCAAGGGAACGTGGCCCCCAAACGCATCCTCGGTCCGAGGCGCGGACTGGGGGCGGCGCTGGTGGCCCCCGACCCGGTCCACGACCTTCTGGTTTTAGCGGGACCGGGAGGCGGTTTCACCGGGCGATTCCAGATCTTCGACCGCACCGCTTCCGGGAACGCCGAGCCGAAATGGGTCATTGCCGGTCCGAACACCGAACTGCAGCGCTTCATGGGACCGATCGAGGTACAGCCCACGCGCGGGTTGATCGTCGCCGGAATCCGCACCAACGAGGAATTGGGCGGCCCGGATAACTTTGTGGGGGTGTGGGACCTGTTCGCGCGCGGCGACGCTCGGCCGATCTACCGCATCGGCGGCCCCAACGTGCTCCTCGAACAGGTGCGCGGCATCACGCTGAACCCGAAACACAAAGAGCTGATCGTCACCGACAAGCGCATCAACGGCGTGATGACGTATTACTTCCCGGAGATTTTCTAAGAGCCGGCGGCTGGAACACAAAGGCAAGAAGGGGATCACCAGGATTTCTCCTCCCGGTATTCGACTTCGTGCCCTTTGTGTCTTTGTGGTAAAGGCGCCTGAGCTGGGACGATCTGGTGCGTGTCGAGATTTCCCACGATAAAGATGTAGCAGATCGCGCCGAACAGGGCCATGCCGCCGGCGACGACTAAGGCGCCGACGAACGAGCCGGTGGCGCCGACGATGTAGCCGGTGACGATGGGCGCGAGCAACCCGCCGATATTGCCGAAGAAGTTTTGGATGGCGTTGAGCGAGCCGACGATCGAGGGCGGCGCGAGGTCAATCGAAGTCGAGTTGACGGAGCCGGTGGCCATGCGCAGCGAACCGACGGACAGAGTCAGCAGCGTAACGGCGAGCCAGGTCTGTTCGACAAACGCCGCCGTGATCACCATCACGGTGGCCGCCGTGAAGGCCGCGCCGATGATGCTCTTGCGAGACACCGTGGGCCGCACGCCGCGCTCGATCAGGTAATCGCCGAGCCAGCCGCCGCCGAGCGTCCCGAGCATTCCCGCCCAGAACGGAAGCGCCGCCACCAAGCCCGACCGCAGCACGGTCATGTTGCGCTCGAGGACGAGATAGCCCGGCAGCCAGCTAATAAAGAAGAACAGCGCATAGAGATACCCCATCTGGCCGAAGGAGATGCCCCAGGTCGAGCGATAGCGAAACAGCGAAAGCCACGGAATCGTCTGCTGAGTGCGCTCCTGTTCGCCGCTGGATGAACCGGCTGGACTCGACTCCGCGAGCCGATCGAGCCTGCCGACCCGCCTGTCCGGATAGAGCGCAAACCATCCCCATGTCAGCAGCAGGCTGCCGCCGCCAAGCACGTAAAACACCGCTTGCCAGCCGAAGCTCGACAGGAGGAACGCGGAGATCATGGCACTGACTGCGAGACCCACCTGGTTTCCGGAATAGGCAACGGCCACGGCACGGGCTCGTTCTTTCGCGCCGAACATCCGCGATACGGAGGTCGAAGTCGCCGGGATGAGCACGCTCTGCCCGAACCCGAAGACCATGCGCAGAAGGAAGAGTGAGACAGCGCCGCCGGCCAGCGGCAGCGCCACCGTCGAAAGGCCCCAGATCACAGACCCTGTCCCCATCACGATCCAGGGACCAAAGCGGTCAATCACCGGCCCCACAAACGCCAACGCGCCCGTGTAAGACCAGTTCCAGCCCGAAAGGATGTAGCCCATGGTGGCCGGGGACAGGTTGTACAAGCTCATCAGGGTCGGGGCCACGATACCGAGAGCGTAGCGGATCATGTAGGAAGCCACCATGGCTCCCCAGAGGAAGCCCGCGGTCACGACCTTTTCCCGCTGTTGCGGATGGTGGCTCATAGTGGCCATGGTCTCCGTCGGATATCCGGTCTCCACCGATTCGAATGCACGCTCATGATACGCCAGAAGTTCGCCAGAAGCTCGGAACACGAACGCGAATGCGCTTTTCCAGGACCATTCCTTTCACGCCTCGTTCGCCCGCCTCCGAAAGAGAGGCGTGGCGTGGAGAGCAACCCGATCGGTGAGGCAACCTGCTATTATTAAGAGCATTGAGCCGCAGTCCGGGCCCATAGCTCAGCGGTGAGAGCAGCGGACTCATAATCCGTTGGTCCCAGGTTCGAATCCTGGTGGGCCCACCAACTATCTCTTGGGTGTTCAAATGGTTGGCGTGAGTTGATTGGAAGATCACTGCACCAAGATTGTGCAGCTGTCCGAGAAACTGTCCGAATTGTGCCCGGCGTTCTCACTGGA
>CAYWWM010000068.1:8489-9256 GCA_964461735.1 uncultured Solibacteraceae bacterium
CCGGTTGATTGGAGCCGCGCTCGGGCTATCGGCCAAGCCCTCCACATAGGCGACGGTCTTGCTCACTGCCTCGCGAAGGTCTTTTTCCGACACGATGTTGTACCTGTCAAATACTGCCCGCGTCTTGTGGCCGCTGATTGACATGGCCACGCGCTCCGGCACGCCGGCGCGAATCATGTTGCGGACAGCGGTTCGCCGAAGATCATAGGGAATCCTGCCGGGGACACCAGCGGCAAGGCAGGCTTGCCTCCATCGTTTGTAAAAGGTTCCGATCATCTCTCCGTTACGATGGAAAATCAGGTCGCACCCAAACTGTCGCGTCTTCATCCGCCGTTCGATGATTGCGCGCAAGGGGCCATCTACGGTGATGACCCGCCCGACGCCGATCTTGGCGTCTTTGGCATGAAGCCGCAGCGTCCAGGTCTCCGGGTCAAATGCCTGCCACGTCAGGCTGCGGATCTCACCCGGCCGCATTCCCGTCCAGAAGAACCATTCCATAAAGTCGGCGACGTCTTGGTCACCGAGATTGGAGAGGACTGCGAAAAACTCCCTGCTCCCAAAGAAGCCTTCACGGGCATTGTCTTCGCGGAGCTTGGGAATTTCCGGCACGGAGCTTAGCTGCCGTCGCCTGACGGCTAGACGAAACGCTGCGGCTAAAAGGCCCGTTCGCCTGTTGACCGTCGCTGGGGGCATACCTTCCGACAGTCGCCGCTCGATGTAACGGATCACTGTTTCCGTGGTGACGTCCACTGCCTTGAGATCGCCCA
>CAYWWM010000069.1:0-9227 GCA_964461735.1 uncultured Solibacteraceae bacterium
AGATCATGCCTAGTCTCGTGGGCTCGGAGATGTGTATAAGAGACAGCTGCTGGTCACTCACCGGGTGCAGGACGCGGTGCTCATGGCGCGATCTTACTATGACGCCCGCCAGGAGAAACTGGTCGTGGCAACCGATGGCCGCTCCCTGGAGGAAACTCCTTATGGATGGAGTTTCGCGCGCACGCGGTTTCTGGTGCTGCGCGAGGGCGAGACCGCGTTTCACGGGTCGCTCGAAGAGCTCGCCGGGCAGCGCGATCCGTATTTGCAGAAGTTTCTGCCGTGACAATACAGGTGCTAGGTGTTAGGTGTGAGGTGTTAGGTGTTAGGTGTCAGGTGTTAGGTTTCGCGCAAGCCCTGACGCGGCGGCAAGAATTACTAACACCTAGCACCTAACACCTGACACCTTCTTCAAATGGAGGCGCTATGCCGCAACGCAGGGAAATTCACTGGTCGCAACTGAAAGTGGGAATCGTAGCTCTGGCCAGCATCATCTTGTTGGCCATCACGATTTTCTTGATCACCGGCCAGACCGGGTTCTTCGCGGAGACGATCATCCTCAACACCTACACGCCCGACGCCGGGGGACTCCGCAACGGCGCGGTGGTGCGCCTGGCGGGAGTGGACGTCGGGAACGTTCGCCGAGTGGGGCTCTCCGGACGCCCCGGTCGCGATGAGGCCGTGGAGATCGTTATGGAGATCACCGCGCGGTTTGCCCCCGACATCCGCACGGATTCGGAAATCCTGCTGGGGACGGAAGGCGTGCTGGGCGACCGCTACATCAACATCCTGCGGGGGACGGAGGTGGGCGAGCCGATTCCCCCCGGAGGGAGCATTCGATTCCGGCAGACGGCGGAGTTCACGGAGCTGGTCGGAGGGAGCCGCGACCTCCTCGACAACCTGAACGTGCTCACGACACGGCTCAACGCGGTTGTCGAAACCATTGACACGGGCCAGGGAACCGTCGGACGGCTCATCAAGGACGACACCTTCTACCGCCGCCTGGATGAGACGGTCAGCGAAGCCCAAAGGCTCATCGCGGAAGTCTCCGGCGGGCAAGGGACGCTGGGGCAATTGATTCAGTCGCGGGAACTCTACGACAACCTCAACCAGACCGTCGTCAGGCTGCAGCGCGTGGCGGATCAGATCGAAAGCGGCGAGGGAACCGTGGGGAAGTTGCTGCGCGATCCCTCTCTGTTTCAAAATGCGGAACAGTTGATCGCCCGGGGCACGACGTTCGTGGAGAAAGGCACGACGCTCGTGGACAACATCAATCAGGGTCAGGGAACGCTGGGGAAGCTGGTGACCGACGATTCGCTCCACCAGCGTATCAGCAGCACCGTCTCGAATCTGGACAGAATCCTGGCGGAGGTACAGCAGGGCGACGGGACGATAGCACGCCTGCTGCATGACCCGGCGCTCTACAACAACCTCAATACCACCAGCGTCGAGGTCCGCGAGTTGCTCGCCGACTTCCGCCGCAACCCCCGGCAGTTCCTGACGATTCAGTTGCGGATTTTTTAGGGGGTTGCCCTACAAGCAGCGTCTCGCGGCACTTCTGGAAAAAACAAAAGGCGGCGAGCTTTGTAAGATTCGCCGCCCACGGATAGAGTCGTTTCTCCGAGTTCCTAATTCACGTTGATCGCGGCAAACGCAGCGTTTACTGCGTTGTACTCTGCTGAACTGGCCCCGAAAAGGTCCGTGGCTGCACTTAAGCAGGCAGTTCGTGCAGCGTGGTAATTGGTCGAGGAAGTCATGTAGTCCGAGATGGCCTTGTACCAGATGCTGGCAGCGGCGGCTCGACCAATACCGGTGATGGAGTTGCCATTGCATTTGCTGGTTCCTCCCTCGGCTAGCAGCCAGAACATATGGTTATTCGGACCTGACGAATAGTGGACATTTAGAGAACCAATCCCGGACGACCAGCAGGCGGGGCTGCGGCCGTCCTTCGGCGGATCATCCATGTAGCGGAGCGCTTTAGTTTGTGTGAAGGTGCTCCCTGACCAATTGGACTTGTATATCCGTTCGCCGATCCAGTAATCAGGGAGGTCCACTGAGTTGCTGACGAAGTACTCCACCAACGTTCCGAAGATATCCGAGCTGGACTCGTTGAGTCCGCCGGACTCCCCGGAATAAGTCAAGTTGGCTTCCGTGCTCATGACCCCGTGTGCCATTTCGTGGCCCGCAACGTCCAGAGAAACCAACGGGAAGAAGACGGTCTTACCATCGCCGTAAGTCATGCAGAAACAGGAATCGCTCCAAAAGGCATTTTCATACCCGTTGCCATAGTGGACGCGCGAGCGCGTCTTTCTTCCAGCCCCATTGATTCCGTTACGGTTATGGCTGATGAGGAAATAGTCCCAGGTTTGCATCATGCCGTAATGGGCATCGGCGCCTGCGGTGGCTCGATCGCTCTTATCCCTTTGATTGTTGCCAAAGATATTATTGGACCGGGTAATCTGCACTTCAAAGATGCTCATCTGCTTGTCTTGCATATCTACGGTGTAGTTGCCGCCCCCCCGGGTCAAATCGCGCAGGAAGTAAGTGCCACTCGCAGAATCCGTGGCGATGGAGACGTTGCCGTCATACATTGTTTTCCCGGTGCCGATTGTGGAGGTGGTCTGGAGCGAGTTGAAGCTCCAAACGACAGCCCCATTGCGGGCATCCACGAAGTAGTCCCACTGCGCCGTTTCATCCACGTCGTTCTCAATGAATACGCGAACGTGCCAGACGAGGAGGTCGGCCGCGCTCCGTTGGCCCAGCGGGAGGATTTCGAGAGAGACGCTTGGAGGATCGTGCGGGCCCCGGGCCCCAATCGCTCGCAGCACGGTGGCAATCGCAACGCCTTGGCCAATCGCCGGTCTCGTGTCGAGAGCGAGGCCTCCCCGCAGCGAGTTTGTAACGGTCACATTGCCCGACAGGTCGATGTGGCTGATGGCCTCGCTTTCAAACACCTTGATGCCGTTGTAGAACTGGTCGTACCGGATGTGGGTAGTACCCAGGTCGTCCCGGCGGCTGCTGCGCACGATCAGTTCCCGTTCCGGATCAGACAACCCGTACGCGCGCGCATTATTCTTGAAATGTTCCATGCTGATGGCCAGCGCGACCGGGCTTGCCTCGTTACCCTGGGCCAACAGCAAGGCAGGCCAAATGAGGACAATCATCGTCACCGTGCCGACTAACCGTGGGTACATATATTCGTCCCTCCTGCGATACTTTCCGAAGCTGGACAGCGTTCGTTTCGAAAAACCCCTGCCCAACGAGACTCTCGGCGTTCCTCAGCCCGCCGCTGGCTCCGGGGGGATTAGCATTGATTATCTCGCAGGCTCGCGGGAGCCGTCAAGGTTCAAATTGGCGTAGTAGGACGGATAGGCCTTTGGTACGGGTATTCTGCCGGAACAAGTTAGGTTCGACTCGGAATTCCGGGCGAACCGTTTGCAAGAAAGCACCGAATCCCCGGCACCAGCCTCCGAAACGGATCCAGCTAGGACCGGTCAGCCAGATTTCGCTTCAGGAAGGCCAGGGTGCGGCTCCAGGCGTCCTGCGCGGCGGACTCGTTATATCCTGGGCTGGGTTCATGGAAGAAGCCGTGTTCGGCGCCGGGATAGATTTTAGCGTCGTAAGCCTTGCCAAGCTTCTTCATTGCCGCTTCGGTGGCGGCGACGGTTGGGGTCACCGGCGCGTCGTTCTCGGCGTAGTTGCCGAGAATTGGGGCCGCGATTCGGGAGAGCTTATCTTCCGGCGGCGGAGCACCGTAGAAAACTACGGCGGCTTGGAGCGCGGGATTCACGGTGGCATAGAGGAACGCGCGCTCGCCGCCCCAGCCGAAACCCAGCACGCCGATGCGGTCGGTTTCGACGGATGGATGCGAACGGAGGTAGCTGGCAGCGGCTTCCAGGTCTTGCACGACGTCTTCGTCGCCGACGCTGCCGAACGCCGCCGCAGCGTCCTCGGGCGCGGCAAACGAGCTGGTGCCTCCCTGGCGCGACAACTGGTCCACGGCCAGAACGAAAAATCCCTCGGCGGCGAGGCGGCGTGCCACATCCCGGATGTGCTCGTCCAAGCCGCGATTCTCGTGGATCAACAGCACGCCCGGGAACGGCGCGCCATCGTCATTCTGTCGGGGGCGGCTCAGGTAGCCGAGCAGCGTGGCGCCCTCGCCCGGATAGATGACGGCGGTGGACTCGACGCGAACCGACACGGGTGTGTCGTTTCGGGCCCCAGTTTCTTGATAGGATTCCTGCGGCGAAACCGCCGACAGCGCCCAGCCGCTGGTTTCGAGAAAGTGATCCGCGAGCGCGGAACTGCCCACGACAGAGATCAGCCGCTCCATGAAAACCCGGCGGCTGATCTTCCCGGAGCGGTATTCGGCGGCGAATTGCTCTAGGCGAGCATCGGTCATGGTCCGTCCCGCAAGCGTGTTACCTGACACCCGACACCTAACACCTCGCACCTAACACCTGCCCGTCAACGCCAGCGGGCCATGGCCTGCGCGTGCAGCGAATCGGGCGGCAGTTCGAGCAACTCCATGCGAATGCCGTTCGGGTCGGTGACGTTCGAGAGGATGGCCTTGGTGCCGCTGACGCGAATCTCCTCCACCTTGGCGCCGCGCTGCTTGAACATCTCCGTGGCCGCCTGCATGTTGTCCACCACGACGCCGAAGTGAGTGAACCCGGGCGAGCGCTGCGGAGTGGCGGGTTGCAACTCGACGAAGGTGTTGCGGCTGATCTGCACGTAGACGAGGGTCGTGTTGCCCTGGGCGTCGCGGTTGCGGAAGGCCTCGGGAAAGCCCATCGTCTTGGTGTAGTACTCGACGGCTTGTTCGAGGTTGGGAACGACGACACCCACGTGATTCATGCCCACAATTCCGCGGTTCGGACTCTGGCTCTGGGCAATGGCCGCCTGGACGGCGAGTCCAACCAGCAGACCTGCGACAAACAAGAAAAATCCGCGCATAAACAGCTCCTTTCCGATTGCAGAAGTCAGAAGACAGGAGTCAGGAGTCAGAAGAACAACTTAGGGACTGCGAGTCTGTCTTCGTAGAATTCTATCTCTCCACGGCAATGCGTGTTGGGATACGGATCACCGCCCGCGCTGCCGAAACCGCTCGACGACGGCTTCGTCTCCGGGCACCGAGATCAATAACGCCCTGGCCGGACCCCTCGGGCCGGTCGTATGGCGCGCTTTGTCGCCCGGCTTAATGAACCCCACCATCCCGGGGCCGAGCACCTGCGTCTGCCCATTCAGGATGTGACGGTACTCGCCGGAGAGCACATAAATGACCTCAATGGTGGCGTGCGAATGCTCGGCGCCCTCGTAATTGGCAGGCCACAATCGCTCGGCGATGGAAATTTCCTTGCTGCCGAGGTGCTGTTCCCCCAAAATCAGGCGCAAATCACCCTGAGGCGCCGGGCTGGTTTGCCGATCTTGAGCCTGAGCTGCCCTGCCCAGCAAATATCCCGCGCCGCACCCGGTGACGAGGAGGGTGAGGACGAGAATCCGCGCGCGGGTTATGACTGAACCTTTGATCGTCATAAATCGAATCCTCCATCCGAATGTATCTTTGCTCAAATCCCTAACGTTGTGGGCGAGGCTGGCTGGATGGCGGCACGATGCCGTTGAGGCGCATATAGACCACCAGATTCCCGTAGTGGTCCATGTTGTCCACGATGTTCATGAGCGCCATGGACCAGCGAGGCGTCTGCCGCTGGCCCATTCGGATCATCTCCAGGGCTGTGCGGTCGTTGAGACCAGCGAGGGCCTTGGCGCCGTAGTCATAGCTGTCATTGAGCGCCTTGACGATCTCCGCCTTGGTCCGCAGGTTGGCAGGCGGGTTCTGCCGCTCGCCGGTGACGACGCCCATGAAGAAATAATTCTCCTCGACGATGTGGAGAAACTGATCGCGGAAGCTGCGCACTTCCGGGGTGGGCTTGAAGTCGTACTTGTCTTCGGGAACGATTTCCGCGGTCCGCACCACGTTATTGCGAATGCTCTCCCAATTTTGCTTGAGCGGGCCTAGCAGCGGGCTTTCCTGAGCGCGTGCCACGCTCAGCCACGCCATCCAAACGAACAGTAAGACGAGTCCAACACGAGCTGCCATTTGTGATCCTCCTGAGTCTTCCGGAAAATACACTGTTTTATCCGCCTTACTGGCTGGCGGGCGGGGTGATGCCGTTCAAGCGCATGTACGTGACCAGGTTGCCGTAGTGTTCCTTGTTGTGTCCGATGGCCCCGACCACGATCACCCAGCGGGGAGATGGACGCCCCCGCAGCGTCACCGATTCGAGCGCCTGCTGGTCGGTCATGCGGGCGAGAGCCGTCGTGCCATACTCGAAGAACTCCGAGAGAGCGCGAAGGATCTCCGCCCGGTCTCGCAAAGAGTCATACCGTTCGGCGGCTCCGGGACGGGCTCCGGTTACGGCCTCCATTTCCATCCTGCCCTCGCCGGCGACGTGCGCGACGATCTGGCCGAAGCTGCGAACCTCCGGGGTCGCTTGGAAGTGGAATTTGTCCGCCGGCATGGCCTCGGCGATGGCAACCATCTGCCGCCTCGAAGAGGCCCATCCCCGCCGCAGCTCATCGGCAATCGCGCTCTGCGCCGCCAGCGGCCGGACGCCTGTCAGCAGGATTGCCGTCTGAAGAAATGGAACCAAGTTCCTTGCGTGTCTCATTGCTCCCCCCACGCTGAATTCGGCAGCGATGGCCTGTGCGTGGAACGCTCCTCTCCCTCTGAGTGCCCTTATTATACCCGAACCGTGCGGCGCTAGAGGTTCTTGATGCGGCCTTGGATTTTCTTGGCGAGCTTCTCGATCTCCTCGGCCTTCTTGAGGGCATCGAGCGGCAGGACGTCCTCGTTCGTTTTGCTGATCTCTTCCTGCAACGCGGAGGACATTTCGGCGAGTTGCGCGACCTCTTTCTGCAACTCCTCGTGGCTGGCCCGGATCATTCTGCGCGTAACCGTGGGACGGTCCGGGAAGTTCGGTTCCTGGGAGATGAGCGGCGGCCGGCGGCGGCCGAACGGATCGCGCCGCTGCTGCTGCTGCTGCGGCCAGAGCGGCTGGCTGACCAGCGCGGCGAGTCCCGCCAGCAGAACGAATGACCGGAACCAGTTGCTGGGCAGCATAGTTGTGTCCTCCCGCTGCCGACCCTCCGGAGGATCGCGCGCAACCATCATGCACAGCCGGGGGCGGCAGCACTGCAATGCCGCTTTTATTGTATCCCAAGGCAAGGCTGGCCGGAAAGGAGTTATCGCTGCAAACCGCTCACGGATTCCAACTCCGCAGTAAAACAGAGCCGGAAGACGCAAAGACACGGAGCCGCTCGGCAAGCGGAGCAATGGCACGTTCCGAACTTTCTTCGTGCCCTTTGTGACTTTGTGGCAAGAACTTATTCCCGGAAATTGAACTGCATCTTGACGCCGCCGATCTGGATCATGTCTCCCTCGCGCAGCTCGCGCGGAGCCGAGAGGACTTCGGAATTGACGCGCGCGGCCCCGGCCTTGTCGGAGGGGGCGATATCGTAGCGGCCCTCGCGGCGGTTGATGACGGCGGCCACCTTCGGCGCAAACCACCCCTTGAGCTTCACGGAAGCCATGTCGGACTTGCCGATCACGGAGAGCTTGCTGGTGAGGATGTATTCGCGCTGGTCGGTATTTCCGTCCAGGACGATCAGGCATCCGAGCCGTTCCTTCGTTTCGGCTGCGCCGGCGGCGACGGAAGTGGCCTGGGCGAGGAACTCCCGCCGCTTCTTGGTGTCGAGCACCATGGTGGAGTCCATCGTGGGGGCTTGCGGAGCCTGGGGCGCTTGGGCGGAGAGCTGCTGGGTTTTCTCGACGGAGGCCGGAACTCCTCCTTCGTCCTTGAACACCAGCGAATGCTTGCCGATCACGATCTCGTCGCCGTCCTTGAGTGCGCTGCGGCGGACGCGCTGGTTATTGAGGAAGGTGCCGTTGAGGCTGTTCATGTCCTCGACCACGTAGTGATCCTGGTCGAGCGAAAGCCGGGCGTGGTTTCCGGAGACGGCCAGGTTGTCAATCACAATGTCATTGCCGGGCGAGCGTCCGATGCTGAGGGAAGTCTTCTGCAGCGGAATTTCCTTCAACACGGCCGCCTCGAACTTGAGGATCACTTTGGCCATCGGTTTCCTCCCAGAATAGTATGCCACGCTCTCTTCCACCAGGGCGGCGGGGGCGGGGGCAGCAAGCGCACCAGGATCACACTCACGTTGTCTTCGCCGCCGAGCTCGTTTGCCAATTCCACGAGCCGCTCGCAGGCCTGCTGCGCGGTCAAAGGCTCGTTCAATACCGGCGCGATCTGGGCGTCGGAAGCCATGCGAGTCAGCCCGTCAGAACACAACAGGACCTGATCCCCCTCGTTGACCCACAGTTCGTCGAGGTCCACCTCAACGTCCTCATCGGCCCCGAGGGCCCGCATGATGACGTTGGCGAGCTCGGATTGCTCGGCCTCTTCCTGGCTGATCAGCCCCCGGCGGACCTGCTCCATGACGAGCGAATGGTCCTGGGTCAACTGCCGCAGCTCTCCTGCACGGAAAAGGTAAATGCGGCTGTCTCCGACGTGCGCGATGCTCAGAACGTTCCCCGTGAGGCGGGCCGCCACCACGGTCGAGCCCATGCCGCTGGTGGTGGGGGACTGTTCCGCCGCCTCATGGATAGCTTTGTTCGAAAGCCGGATGCCGCTCGCCAAGCGGTTGGTCATCTCGGAATACTCGCTCTGGTAGGCTCCGAACGTCTCCACGCCGGGATGTTTGGCAGCCTGCCGGCAGTGCTCCAGGATGATGTCCACGCCGAGTTGGCTGGCCACTTCGCCCGCGGCCTGTCCCCCCATCCCATCGCACAGAATATACAAATTCAGGGAAAAATCAACCGCAAATCGGTCTTCGTTGTTCTGGCGAACCAAACCAGTATCCGAGCGCGCTCCAACCGCAATCCGCAAAACCGCCATCCCTCCAGGCCCGCCGTCGGCAAACCTCCAAAACGATACAGACCCGCTAGCTGGGCCGGGCTGACCGGACCAGCGAGATCACTTGCTGCAACTCCGCCGCCAATTCCTGGCCCCGCTGGTAGCTCTTCTCGGCGTCTTTCTCCAACCCTCGCTCGATGAGGTGAACCACTCCCGCGGGAAGCGCCGCGTTGTACATGCGCCATCCATTAAGAAAAGTCACGTGGATTCTACCGCAGCTACCGGGAGCCGTCAACCAATTCACACTCCCTG
>CAYWWM010000070.1:0-9222 GCA_964461735.1 uncultured Solibacteraceae bacterium
CCTCGGCGTCAATCTCGGCTGGCGTCAGCTGGAGGTTCAACTGCTGCGCCTTCTGCGACATCAGCTCGCCCGTGATCAGGTCATTCAAAAGTTCCAGCTTGAGGAGGTTTACGGCGTCGCCGGTGGGCTTCTGCGGCAGATCAAAAACACGAAGTTGGTAATACTTTTCCACGTCCGCGCGGGGAATGTCCTTTCCGTTCACGCGCGCCGCCACGCCGGCGGGAGCGGGTGAAGCTGTGGAGGAAGGGGAAGTGGGAGTTCTCTGACAGGCCGCAGAACCAAGCTCCAGCAGCAGAATTCCGAGAGCCAGAGTCCGGAGGTGGGCTGAAGTGCATGTCCCTCGTCGCTGCGCTCCTCGGGATGACACCCCAATTTGGAGGCTCCCTCGTCGCTGCGCCCTTCGACTTCGCTCAGGACAAGCTCCTCGGGATGACACTAGAATTTGGGGCTGCAACAAGCTGTTAGAAACTCTCAACGAAATCCTCCCACCCCGGATTCAGAGCGCGTGAAGATAGCGCGACAGGTCCGAAAGATCGAAAGCTTCCTGAAACAGCCGAATTCCGGCGACCCCCACGGCCCCGGCCCGGATGCAGGACTCGGCGTTATCGCGGGTAACTCCGCCCAGGGCGAACACCGGCGCAACGGAGCGCCGGCAAATCTGACGCAACAGCGAAATGCCGAGCGGTTTGGCTTCCGGCTTGGACGGGGTTTCGAACACAGGACCCACCAGAACGTAACTGGCGCCGTCGCGGCCAGCCTGTGCAGCCTCCTCCTCAGAATGGCAGGAAATCCCCACGATGCAATCGGAGCCGGCTCTGGCCTTGGCAGCCGCCAAAGGCAGCGAATCCGCCGGCAGATGCACCCCTTCGGCTCCGCAGGCAAGCGCGACGTCCAGCCGTTCGTTTACTAACAGACGCACGGGGCGTCGCGAGCCGGTTTTCTCGGGCATGGCCTGGAACTCCTCCACCATGCGGGCCAGGCGCTCGCTTGTCAAATCCTTTTCGCGCAACTGCACGTAATCCACACCAGCGGCAAAGGCGGCTCGGATTTTCCGTCGCAGTGCCTCTTCGGCGCCGACCTCGCCTGGGTCGGCCTGCAATTGCCTGCGGGCGGTAATGTAATACGCGAAGGCCAAACTCTCTCCGCAGGAAGTGGGGAGCGGCGAATGGGGAGTGGGAAAAAGCCGATCCAAACCATTTCCTACTCCCTACCTTCCTATTCCTCATTTCCGGCGGCGCCGAAATCCCAAACGCCGCGGAACGCAAACCAAAGATTGAGCAACCCCAGTCCACTAATCGCGCCGCGCAGAAAGTGGCTCAGGTAGAGGGGCCGCAAGGCCGGATAAAAGCCCAGCAGCAGATTCCCTGTCCAGTGCTGGGACCACGGAACTACGAGCAGGAAAATTCCGACTTCCAGACACACCAGAATCCCGAGGGCACGCCACCAGCGGTTTCCGAAGCGCCCCGCAATGCTTTGACCCGGAAAGGGGCGAGGCCCGGAGCCGGGGGCCGGCGCAACATCGGCTTGATGGGCTGCCGCATCGGGGGCGGACTCCTCGGGTTTACTGGAGATCGCGGATTCGGTCGGAAACATTTCGATAGTCAATGTTGCGGGCATACACTTCCATGAAGCTCTTGAGCGCCGCCGGCCGGTCCCCGGCCAATTCGTAGGCCGAGCCGGTCTCGTAGAGCAGCGCGAGAGAGCTCTCCGGGTCCAAATGGGGCGTCCCCAGAGCCGTCTGGTACCACCTCACCGCCAGCAGCGGCAGTCCCTTTTCAAGGAAGCAGGTGGCGAGCAGCGTGCAGCACTGCACCAGGTGGGAAGTGTCCTTGGCCTGTTCGGCCAGATGATGGGCTTTCTGGAATTCGCCGATGGCCTCGTCGTAGAGAGCCATCTCCTTGAAGGCGACGCCCATGTTGTAGTGAGTCTCGATGTCCCCGGCGCCGGCGGCGGGTTCGTCCATCTCGTCGCGAAATTCCGCGAAGATATCGTCGAGTAGTCCCCCTGAAGGCGCGCTGGCGGCGGCCTGAGCCGGGACCGGGGCAGCTGGCCGCGGCGGGGGTGGAGGCGCAGCCTTGGGAGGGGCAGGGGCAGCTGGCCGCGGCGGGGGTGGAGGCGCAGTCTTGGGAGGAGCAGGGGCAGTTGGCCGCGGCGGGGGTGGAGCAGCCGGCGCGCGCGCGGGCGGCGGAACCGGCCTGACTGCCTCCGCGGGGTGCGCCTCTTCCAAGGAAAGTTCAAACGCGGAGTGCCCGGCGGCCGACCCGGCCGGAGTGAATATGTCTTCCAAAACCAGGTCATGCTCGTGGGCACCCGGAGCAGCAGCGGGAGGGGCAGTCGGCTTGGGCTTTGGGGCAGGAGGCGGAATAGGTTCGGGGGCAGCCGGAGCCGCGAACTCGTAAGCCGGGGCGAGCTCGACTGGGGAAATGACTTCTTCTTGTTGAGCCGCTTCATCCAATGCGCCGGAGGGGGCCTCGAAGGCGAATTCCTCGACCCTGGCCAGCGGAGGAGCCTCCTCGACGGGAGTCGGGAGCGACTCGGCGACGGGCGCTGCCTCGCCGTGCAAAGCTGCCAGGCGCGCCTCGAAATCGGCGAGCAAGGGATGGGCGGGAGATTCTGCACGAAGTCGGTGGATCGCCGTTTCCGCATCCGATGGCAAGCTGGCCTGGAGGTAGAATTCGATTTCTTCGGCGATGGTATCCGCCGCCGAGGGAGCCGCGGCGGGGGCGGCCTCCGGTCCGGAAAAAGCGGCCCACTCCATCGAAAGGTCCACTTCCCGGACCTGCGGTTCTGCAGGGACAGGAACGGCAGCAACGGGAGGCGGCGGGGCTGGGGCTGGTTCGGGCGCTGCGGCAGGCGGAGGCTCCTCGGCAACCGCCCCTCCCGCTTGCATCGCCTTCTGCTGCAAGTTGATCGTTAATTCCCCGTACTGTGTCGCCCGGTCGCCGTCTCCCAGCATCACGTAGGCTTCCGTCAAGGCCTGCGCGGCGCTGACGGCCTTCGGATACTCCCCGGACTGGTCGCATACCTGCAAGAGATGTTCCAGCAGGGTGATGTTTCCCGGAACATCAGTGAGGGCCTTTTCGAGCACGTCAATGGCCTGCGAATACTGCCGGTACGTGACATAGAGGTCGCTCTCGGTAACGGAATTCCCAACAATTTCCTGATCGCGCGGGGACAGGCCCTGCTCGGCCGCCGCCGCGGGCTGTTCTTCCACCAGGTCCATCCCAACGGCGATGGGAGCGGCCGGCTCGGCGAGGACTGGCTCTTCCCGCGGGCCGCCTGGGAGATGGGAATCCACTTGCCGCAGCAGGAGCCGGAACTCCTGGTTTTCCGGAGCCATCTCGACGAGCTGGGCGCAGATCTCCCGTGCTTTCCCGATCTCTCCGAAGGTCACGTACCGGTGCGCCAGAGCCTCGCCCACCTCCTCGGCCTCGCTGCGGTTTCCCGCTCGCTGGTGAACTTGCCAGAGCAACTCGAGAGCGCCGGGGTGGGAGGGATGCGAGGAGAGGATCTTCTTCACTCCATCGGCGAAGGCGGAGGCCGACTCCTGTGCGGCCGGATGTTCCCAGGACTTCTGATATATACCGAGCGCCTCCTCGGCGTGTCCTTCTTCCAACAGCTTCTCGCAAACCTGCGCCAGCCCGGCGAAATCGGCATGGAGGTCCAGGAGCTGTGTGGCGACCTCGCGGGCCTTGGCGGGGTCGCCCTGTTTCATATAGGCGTGGAAGAGCCAATTCAAAGCGCCCTTATTGCTCGCCGGCGAAGGGATGGACAGGAGCGTCTGTATGGCGCGGTTGAGATTGCCCTGTTCGAGGTACAGGCGACCCCGGAAGACCTTTCCTTCCGGGTTCTTCGGGTCAAGACGTTCGAGTCCATCAATGGCGGTATTGGCTTCGCCGTGCTCGCCGCGGTCGAGAAACCGCTCGATGGCCCCCAGATAGGTGGCGGCAGCCTCCGCCGGTTTGCCGGTCTCGGCATAGAGCTCCGCCATGCGAAGCTGGAGCTTGGGATTCTCCATGTCGAGCAGCAGAACTTTTTCGAAGACTTCCCGCGCGTTCTCCTTCTCCTGGCGCCGCATATAGAGCTCTACCGCCTGGAGATAGTGGGCCCGGGCGTCGCGCAGCAGGCCCTGCATGGAAAATAGCTCGCCGAGTTTCAGAAGGGGAGGGACGGCTTCCGGGTCGAGCTTGTTGATCCGTTTGTAGACGGCGATGGAGCGGGGCACGAAGCCGGCCTCGGTGGATTTCTCCGCCAGGTCATAAAAGCACCGGAGGGCGTCTTCCTTCTTGTTTTCGCGGGCATAAAGGTCCCCCAAGGTATTGAGGGTCATCAAGTCCTTGGGGTCCTTCTTCAGGATCTTGTTGTATTCCTCGATGGCATTGGAGATCTTGCCCTGGAGGACGTACTTCTCCGCTGCTTGCAAGACCTTGGATTTATCAAACCCTAGCAATGCCATCGAGCAACGCTCCGTCGGCTCTCCCAAAAGCCAACCAGGTATGATCGCGGGTTTCCGGGTTCGGGTCGGGCTTCCCCTCCAGCCCCCCGCCGCCAGGACACGCGTGCCACTCCGCAGTTACGCCGATAGAATAGGCGGAAACAACCGGCAATTGCAAGCGCGAAGCGGAGGGCAGGTGGTACACGGTTTGGGTCCCACAATTTTTTTGTTGACGCGCGGGCCGCAACCGTATAAATATTCGATTATATGCATAATTATTCTAACCCGCGCCGTCGCCCCAAACGCTTCCGGGTCGGCATTCTGGGTTACTCCGGCTACAGCGGAGCGGAATTGTCGGCGCTGCTGGCGCGGCACCCGGCGGCCGTGCCGGTGCTGCTCGACCACCGGCGGCAGGAAAATTCCGGGAGCAGGCCGGAGGCGGTCGAGCGCTTGCCGTGGAGTCGGACGGTCGCGGCGGAGGAAAACCTGGAAGTGATCTTCACCGGGACGCCGCCGGAAATCTCCTTGGAGATCATTCCTGAAATTCGGGCGCAAGGGGCGCGGGCGATTGACCTGAGCGGAGCCTTCCGTCTCACGGCGGAGCAATACGCACGCTGGTACGGCTCGGCGCACAGTCACCCGGAGTTGCTGCCGCAGGCCGTGTACGGACTCCCGGAACTCTATCGGGAGCGAATTCGCACGGCTTGCCTCATCGCCAACCCCGGCTGCTACCCGACGGCGGCCATCTGCGCGCTCTGGCCGCTGTTCCAGGAGGACTGGGTGGACCGTGAGGCGGGCATTGTATGCGACGCCAAGTCGGGCGTCACCGGGGCGGGGAAAACGCCCTCCCCCAAGACGCATTTCGTGCAGGTGTCGGAGAACTTCTCGGCCTACGCCGTCCTGAAGCACCGGCACGTGCCGGAGGTTCTGAACAGTCTCGGCCTGCGCGAGGAGGAGTTTGACTTTACGGCGCACCTGCTCCCCATCCAGCGAGGGATTCTGGCGACACAGTATCTGCGTCTGCGGCGCGCGGCCCGGCTGGAGGAAGTGCTAGACCTCTACGGGAGGGTCTATCAGGACTCGCCCTTTATTCGTTTGCCGCAGGGCGTCCAGCCGGACGGAGGATCCCCGCAGGTGAGCGCCGTGCAGCGAACGAATTTCTGCGACATCCATTTTTCTCTCGGCGGCGACGGAAAACGGCTGGTGGTGATCAGTTGCATTGACAACCTCGTGAAAGGCGCGGCGGGCCAGGCCATTCAGAACATGAACCTGATGCTCGGGCTCGAAGAAACAGCCGGACTGCTCTGAGGTAGGGAATAGGGAACAGAGAGCAGGGAAAAACGCAAATGAAGGTCCTCGTTAAAGTCGGGGGGACGCTGCTCGAAACCGCCGAGGACCGTCTGCGGATCGCCGCGCAGGTAGCCCGGCAGGTCCGCGCGGGGCACCAAATCCTTGTGGTGCATGGCGGAGGCAAGCAACTGACGCAGTACCTCGAGCGAGCGGGGATTGCCAGCCGCTTTGTGAACGGCTTCCGCGTCACCACGGCGGAAACGCTCGATGGCGTGATCAAAGTCTTTGCCGGGACGGTTAATCACGAGTTGCTGGCGGCGTTCGTCCGCGTCGGACTGCCCGCCGTGGGTCTTTCCGGGATTGACGCGAGGGCACTGGTTGCCGAAAAGCTGCGCGGACCCGACGGACAGGATTTTGGATTCGTGGGCAAGATCAAAGACGCCAACGCCGGTGTCTGGGATGTGCTGATCCGCGCGGGATATCTTCCCGTGATGGCCTGCCTGGCCGTGGGAGAAGATGGCCAGATCTACAACTTGAACGCCGATCAGGCAGCGGTGGCCTGCGCGGTGCATTGGGGCGAGGGACAGGGGGGCGAGGGACATGCCGACCTCCTGATCTTTCTCACGGACGTGGACGGCGTTCGGGACGCGGAGGGCCGCACGCTGACCTGTCTCGCCGGTGAGGAAATCCCCGGCCTAATAGCCTCGGGCGCGGTTACGGGAGGGATGCTGGCAAAGCTCAGCGCCGTGGAGGAAGCCCTGCACGGCGGAGTCTCGTGCGTGTATATCGGGAACGGCCATCGCGATAATGCGCTCGAAGGGCTTTTGGCTGGCGAAGAAACAGGGCAGGGAAGAGCTGCAGCAGGAACGATGATCACACACGCTTTTGCGGCTTCTAAACGGCAGTGACGAGTTAGAAAATTTGTAAGCAAACTAGACCATTTTCAGAGTTGCCGTATAGGGTTCGGGTTCAGCCCCGTAGGGGCGAAGGAGAGTAGCCCAGGATGCAAATCCTGGGGCATGGAACAATGCCTCGATAAGATGGCTGCAAGTCTCGCCAAGGCTTAGGCGTGTGTTACCTGCAGCAGTCCGTTTTGGCGTTATCGCAACAAAGGAGAAGAGCACCATGCGTAACCATCCGGGACATCCGGTCGAAGTGGAATCCTCAGAGGCGGAAGCAGCCTCGGGCGGCTTAGCGGTGCGGTCGGCGCAACTCTCCGATATTCCGGCGCTGCTGCGGCTGATCAACGGGTATGCGGCGCAGGCCATGATGCTGCCCCGGAATGAGCTGGAGCTGTGCGAGAGTCTGCGGGATTTTCTCGTCGCCACGGACCACGACGAGTTGCTGGGTTGCGGGGCCCTGCACTTCTATACGCAACACATGGCGGAGCTGCGCTCTCTGGCGGTGGCCCCGGACAAGACGCGCAGCGGCGTGGGACAACAGATCGCCGCCGCGCTGCTCGAAGAGGCCCGCGGGTTCGGCGTGGACGTGGTCTTCGTGTTCACCTACGTTCCGCGATTTTTTGAAAGGTTGGGTTTTCAGCCGGTGGATCGCGCGGCGCTGCCGCTCAAGACCTGGAAAGACTGCCAGCGGTGTCCCATGTTCCACGCCTGCGACGAGATCGCCATGGCCTACATGGTCACACCCGGCTCGGAAATTTATATGGGAGCGCTCCCGCCGGAGGGCGCACCGGAAACGGGCGTCCCGCTGCTGCCAGTCCTGGGAACGCCCCGCATCCTGGGAAAGGATTCGTGAAAACGGGAACAGGGAACAGGGAACAGAAGAGCAGATCCCTCGTCGCGGAGTTTACCCTGAGTGCAGCCGAAGGGCTCCTCGGGATGACAAAGAAACTTAATATTTCAGCATCCCGTTAGCCAAGGATGGCGCGGCGGCTGCGGTCCACGTACTCCATGGCCTCATCCACGACGGCCTTGCCGTGCTCGTAGGCCTTTTTGCCGCGGTCCACGAACTCCTCGCCGACCTCGATCACTTTGTCGCGGCCATCCCGGGTCATTCGCGCCAGGTCCTGGCGAGTTTCCTTCCCGCTCTTGGGCGCAAACAGCAGCGCGATCCCTGCACCGATCCCCATGCCAGCCAAGATCAAAAACAAGCGTTCGGCGTTTCGATTCGCCATCGTCCCCACCTCCTCCCATGCCAGCCGACGTGCCGCCGGCTGGATCCATGCCTCTCCTCTATTTTGACACAAATGAAAGGAAGAAAGTTGCCCGGAGCGGAACCTGGATTATTCATGAGACTTTCGAGTTGTGAAGATCGGAAGCCGCATCTTTTCCGTAGCCCAGGCGTTTACGCCTGGGTTCGAGGAGGCTCACAGACTTTGTAGCCCCCTTTCAGGGGGTTTTTACTTCTCCCTCGGCGCGGACTGAAGCCCCCTGAAAGGGGGGCTGAAAAAGGAGGATTCGATTCCGAGTTCCCAGGCGTGAACGCCTGGGCTAGAGAAAAGGGTACGTTCCCAATGCGAAGTTCATGAATAATCCAGGGGCAGACCTGAGAGGAAAACCAACGCCGCTGGGCAGCGAGAGGAAGGTAGTTCAACCGCGGTGCGCTTGCACCGTCTCGCGATAGTCATTCGCCTGGATGCGGATCAGCTCACACATTTCCCGGAGCCGGGAGCGCACGCGGATGCCGATCCGACTCGTGAGCGTATCCGAGACCCGGTACTGCCCAATGGGGCCGCCCTCACGGGTTTCTTCGGCGCTGTCCGGCAAGTTGGAAGTGAGCAGCGTGATTTTCTTTTGCGCATACCGGTAATTAAGGATATAGGTGACGGTGTCTTCCACCCAATCGGAGATGCGCTCGGCGCCTAAGTCGTCAATCGCCACCACATCCGTCTCGAGAACCGGCCGCACCACCTCCAACTCCGTGCTGAGCGAGACGGGATTGTAGCTGTGGCGAACTTCTCGCAGCAGTTCTTGATAGGAGCAGAACAGGCACTCTACACCTTTTTGCAGCATCAGTTGCTTGAGAATCGCAACGGTCAGGTGGGTCTTCCCGACGCCCGGGTTGCCCAGAAAGAAAAGACCCCGATCAATCATCGGATAGCGGTCTGCGAAGCCTCGCGCCTTAATGAGGGCCATCTGCAGGCTCGGATCGCCGAGGGGATAGAAGTGAGCAAAATCCATTGGCTCGTTCGGCCCAACCTCCCAAAACCCGCGCGGGATGCGCGCTTGCTCCATCCACGACCGCTCGTCGCGCGGCTGCCGGCGGCAGGAGCAGACCTCCACGGCGCGCCAGCCGTTCTTCTCGACCGGACGCCAGCCGGTGCCGTCACACAGCGAACACTCGCTCATGGCCTGCCATCTCGCATCGGGATTGCAAACTAAGAATAAACGAGGGCCGGAAACGTTACAACCTCACGGCGAGCCGAAGCGAGCGAAGATCAATTGTGGGAGCTAGGGCAAGAGGCTATCGAATCCCAAGCGTAACGGTGTTGCTGGGGACGCCGTTCTGGAGCAGGGTGAGCTCGACCGCCGAGCCGG
>CAYWWM010000071.1:0-9149 GCA_964461735.1 uncultured Solibacteraceae bacterium
GATCATGCCTAGTCTCGTGGGCTCGGAGATGTGTATAAGAGACAGAGCCAGATCGGGCGCGTGTAGTCGAGCTTGATGCCCATGCCACCGGGCATCCCGGCTCCGAGGCCGCTCGTGCCGGTGTGGAACAGCGCCGGAACGCCGAGCGCGCTGATCTTTTCATAGAGCGGATAGAACTGTCTGTCGTGCGGATAGAACGCCTGAATACCCGGATGGAACTTCGCGCCCTTCATGCCCAGTTGGATGACCGCGCGCTCGATCTCCCCGACGGCGCGTTCGCCCTTCCAGGGGTCCACGCTGGCGAAGCCGATGAACTGCTTCGGATACCGCGCGACGATTTCGGCGACTTCATCGTTCGACAGCGGCTTGAGCTTCGTGGCCGTCTCCGCGTCCCACGCCAGAAGCACGCCGACGATGTCGAGCTCCTCATAGAGCCGCGCCACTTCGTCCATCGCGCGCACCGGCACGCTGGTGCGAAAGAATTTCTCCGCCGGCCCGCGATAGGGCGCAATCGCCACGTCGAGCCAGCTCGCCGTCGGCAGGTGCACGTGCAGGTCAATGGCCTTGGGAGCTTTGGGCATCCGGCCTCACTTCCGCCGTTCCTCGAAACGCCTCCGCCCGCCGAATGCGCTTCTCAATCGAAGGGTGGCTGTGGAAGAAAAACTCGATCCACGCATTCGGGCGGCGCTCGGAGAGGTTTTGCTCGGCCAGCTTGTTCATGCTGGAGATAAACGGATTCACGTCCGGGATCATCCGCAGCGCGAAGTCGTCGGCGCGGCGCTCCCGGAGCCGTGAAAATCCGTTCACAAGCGGCAATACAATGAGCGATAGCGCCGTGCTGGCGGCCGCGAGCAGCGGCAGATTGGCGAAATCGCCGATTCCCTGGTAGCCGAAGTATGGCCCAAAGCGCCGCAACGCTAAATCCGCGAGCGCGAAAGCCGCAAGCGACAGCGCGAGTTGCAGCGTGATGCCCTTCCAGATGTCCCCATGAACGTGATGGGCCAGCTCGTGGGCGAGAATCCCCTCGATCTCTTCCGAGGTGTACGGATTCACGAGCGTGTCGGCCAAGATGATGCGGCGGGTGTTGCCGAGGCCGACCAGCGCGGCGTTGGCTTTCTTCGACTTGGCGCTCAGCTTCCATTCCATCACGTCGCGGACGCGCGCTCCCGCCCGCTCAGACAGTTTCAGCAACCGGTTCCGCAAGTCTTCATTCGCGAGCGGCTGAAACTTGAAAAATAGGGGGAACAGCAGCACCGGCGCGAGCTGGGTCATCAGGATCGAGAACACAGCGAGCATCGCCCAGCAGAGCAACCACCAGCTATCCGGGAAGCGCCGCAGCGTGTAATAGAGAATTTCGACCGCCGGGAGACCGAACGCCGCGCCGAGCGCCATGGACTTGAGCAGGTCTTTGACCCACCCACCGAGCCGCAGGTTCGACAAGCCGTAGCGATGTTCGAGAACGTAGCCCGAGTAGAACCCGAGCGGAAGCAAGAGCAGCCGGCTGATCCCGCCGAGCAGCAGCACGTAAAGCAGAACGGCGGTCCAGACATTCTCCGTCCAGCTCCACGCCAGGTCCCGCAAGCCCACGGACCATCCGGCGAACAATAGTGCCGCGAGATATGCGGAGTTCAGAACGAAGCGCGCGATCCCCAGCCGCCGCCGCGCGCGCTGATAGCTCCTCGCCCGCTGATCGAGTGGTCCCGGATTTGCGACCTCAACCATGGACTCTCACTCGAATGTCATCCCGAGGAGCGAAGCGACGAGGGACCTGCACTTCCTTTGCTTCGTCTACTTCCGGTGCGTCCTCTGCTGGGGCCCTACTGCGCCCGGATGAACTCTTCAGCGCGCGCCAGGATTTCCCGCGCCAGCTCCGGCGACTCGGCTTCTGCGTAGATGCGCAAGAGCGGCTCGGTGCCGGAAGGCCGCACGAGCAGCCACGCGCCGCTGTCGAAATAGAGCTTCGCGCCGTCCAGGTCTTCGCGCCGCGCAATGCGATAGCCGACGAATTGCTGGAGGTCTCTTTGCGAAGCGGCCGCCATGGCGCGCTCTTTCTGTCCCGGCCGCAGCGTCAGGTCGGCGCGCGCGTAATGGTGAGGCCCGAACTCCTGATGCAACTCCGCGACAAGCTCCCCGAGCGACTTTCCGTAGTGCGCCATCGCTTGCGCCAGCAGCGCGGCATTGAGGACGCCGTCGCGCTCCGGCCCGCCGAGCGCCGGGATGCCGATCCCGCCGCTCTCCTCGCCGCCGATCACGATGTTCGTGGAAAGCATGTGCTCGGCGATATACTTGAAGCCGACCGGCGTCTCATAGAGCGGCAGGCCGTGTTTCTTGGCCAGCTTGTCCACCAGCTTCGTGGCCGAGAAAGTTTTTGCGACGCCGCCCCGCATTCCCCGGACCTCGACCAGGTAGCGCAGCAAAATGGAAAAGATCTGGTGGGAATCAATGAACGCGCCCGCGCGGTCCATGGCGCCGATGCGGTCGGCGTCGCCGTCGGTGACGAAGCCGGCGTCGGCGCCGCTGTCGAGGACGGCTTGGCGCAGGCCGTGGACGTGCGGCTCGATCGGCTCCGGATGCAGCCCCCCGAACAGCGGGTCCGCCGTGCCGTGAATCTCCCGGTGGCGGATTCCGTTTCGCTCGAACAGCTTCGCCAGGCACTGCCGCGCCGCGCCGTAAAGCGGGTCGGCCACGAAATAGAAGTTGCGCGCGGCGATCTTCCCGAAGTCCACGATCCGTTCCAGCTCTTCGACGTAAGGCCCCACGAGGTCCACCATCTCAACGGCCCCGCGCGCCGGCGCTGCGGGCGCGGGATCGCCCGCGGGCGGCAGCGCAGCCTCGATCTTGCGCGTGATCTCCGGCGACGCCGGACCTCCGAAGCTGGCCTTGAACTTGACTCCGTTCCACTGCGCCGGATTGTGGCTGGCGGTAATCACAACGCCTCCCGCCACCCCTCGGCTCCGCACCGCGAAAGAGATGGCGGGCGTAGTGGCGAAGCTCTGCGCCAGAAAAACCGGAATGCCGCTCGCGGCGACCTCCTCGGCGGCCGCGCGCGCAAACCGCTCGCTCAAGAAGCGGCAGTCGTGTCCGACGACGACTCCTTTGCGGCAGTCCTCGTTCGCCCGCAGATACTGCGCGATGGCCCGCGCCACGCGCCGCACGTTCGCAAACGTGAAGTCCTCCGCGATGACGCCGCGCCATCCGTCGGTGCCGAAGCGGATCGGGGTGTCGGGCGTGGATCGTTCTGTCGGCATGGGATGTCGCCCCTACGGGGCTTGCTGCGATCTCCCTCGCGGTCCCACGGCTTGCGCCGTGGGCCACATTCTAACGCCCCTTTCGGGGCTGGCGAAGAATGCGCTCTACAGCAGGTCGCTGCGGCGGGCTGCTTCCAGTTCCTTTACGATTCGCGAAACGTCCTGCGACCGCTGGCGGCGCGCCACCAGCAGCGCGTCGGCCGTTTCGACGATGACCAGGTTTTCGAGGCCGATGCCCGCGACGAGCTTTCCCGGAACGTCCACCAGCAGCCCCTTGGAATCAAACAGCAGCGCCTCGGTTCGCAGCGCGTTCCCCTGCCCGTCCTGCGGCAGGAGATCGTAGAGGGCGTTCCAGCTTCCCACGTCACTCCATCCGATGTCGCACGGAATGCCCACGACGCGCGGGGCTTTCTCGAGCACGGCGTAGTCCACCGAAATATTTTCGCACTTCGGATAAAGTTGCCGGAGAATGCGCTGCCTCCGCGACAGAGCGTTTCCCTCTCCGGTTTCCAGGTTCTGGGGCAGCTTGCGAGCGATCCGCGCGAGGACTTCGGCGGTGCGGGGAAGATACAGGCGGAGCGCTTCCCGAATGGTCCGCGCCGTCCAGAAAAACATGCCGCTGTTCCAGAAGAAGCGCCGGGCGCGGAGATAACGTCGGGCTACATCGAGGGGGGGCTTCTCATGGAACTGTTTCACGGGAAACAAGCGGATGTCGTGCAGATTCGGGGGGTTCGGGAACTCGACATAGCCATACCCGGTTTCGGGCCAGCGCGGCTCGATGCCGAGCACCACGATCGCTCCCTGCGCGGCGCTCTTCGCCGCCATCCTCACCACGCTGCGGAAGCGGCCCGGCTTCCGGATCGCATGGTCGGCGGGGAACACGCCGAGCACGGCGTCCGGGTCGCGCGTTCCGATCATCTCTGCGGCGAGGCCCGCGCACGGCGCCGTGTTGCGCTGGCACGGCTCGGCCACGATCTGCGCCCGCGGCACGCCGGGAAGCTGCCGGGCCACCTCCCGGACCAGGTCCTTGTTGGTAAACACCCAGGTGCGCGACGGCGGAATCAACGGCCGCAAGCGCGCCACGGTCTGTTGCAGCAGGCTGGACGGCCCCCACAGCCTCATGAATTGTTTGGGATGTTTGCGGCGGCTGCGCGGCCAGAAGCGCGTTCCGCGCCCGCCCGCCAGAATCACGGCATACAGACGTCCGTGGCCGGGCGGCGCAGGCGGGGTCATCCTCTGCCCTTTCCGAGCGGCGACTGCGCGGGAAAACAAACCCGGCTCAGTTGTTCCTCGGAGAAACCCTGCGCCCGCCAGGGAGCGCGGATGTCGGTTTCCGGCTCCGGCGGAGAGGTGCGCAAAAAAACAGACGGCGCAACCGGGTGAATGCCGACGGACTCGACCGCGGCCGGGAGCGCCACCGCCTCACCCCGGCGGCAGAGGGCGGTCTCGCCTCCAGCCTCGAACCGCGCTTCCCCTTCGAGCGCGATCCAGACTTCGACTCTTTTCTGGACGCGATGAGAAATGGGAGCGCGGATCGAGAGTTTCTCGGTCGTGAAATACGAGCACGCCGCGAGACACACGAGCTCATCGGACCCGGAAGAGATTTCGAGGGGTTCTGTGCGCCCGCCGGGCGTCCGCCATCGGAGCACGTCGAGCGCCTGCTCGATGTGCAGCGGCCGCAGGTTGCCGTCCACACCGGGACGCTGGTAGTCATAGAAGCGGTAAGTGATGTCGGAATTCTGCTGGATTTCGCACAGCACCAGCCCAGGGCCAATGGTGTGCACCGTCCCCGCCGGGAGGAAAAACGAATCGCCCGCGCGAACCTCCATCCAGTCGAGCATCGCCTCGATGTCGCCGGTTTCGACGGCCTTGCGCAGTTCGGCTTGCCCCAGCCGGGGGCCTCGTCGGAGGTCTTCGCGGAAGCCGACGGCGAGGCGCGCGCCCGGCTCCGTCCGCAGCACGTGCCACATCTCGGTCTTGCCGCGCGAGCCTTCGCGCTCGCGAGCGTAGGCGTCGGAGGGATGCACCTGCACGCTCAGCTTCTCCGTCGTGAAGAGGAATTTGGCCAGCAGCGGAAATGCCGGGCCGTGCGCCGGGCGCGTGCGAGCAATGGAAGCTCCGAGAACGGCCTGCGGATTGCGGCGCGCCGCTTCTTCAAGCGTGACGCCGGCCCACGGGCCGTTGGCGATGCGGTTCGTCTCGCCAGTGAGCCAGACTTCGCCGACGCGGCGCGGCTCCGCCGGACGGGACGGATAGAGAAACGAGAGGTCTTCCCTGCCCCAGACGCGCTCCACAAACACCGGCTCCAACTGCAACGGATAGGCCGGAGCCTCGGCAGGGTGGGGGGCGGGACCGCTCGAAGCCAAACTGCTCACTGTTTCTGCTCGGAGAAAAAGCGCTGCATGCGCCGCAAACCCTCTCCCAGCGTCTCGAGCGACGTGGCGTAGGAGATGCGGAAATGCTCCTCGGTGCCGAAGGCCTCGCCCGGCACGACGGCGACGCGCGCCTCGCGCAGCAGCTTCTGGGCCAGCTCGTTGGCGGAAGCGGCGCCGTGGTTCGAGGAGCCGGAATGGAAAAACGCCGAGATGTTCGGGTAGGCGTAGAACGCGCCCTGGGGATTCGTGCAACGCACGCCCGAGATCGCGCGCAGCTTCTCGACCACGAAATCGCGGCGGCGGCGGTATTCCCGAAGCATGATCTGCACCGAGTCCTGCGGCCCGGTAAGCGCTTCGAGGGCGGCCTTCTGCGCGATCGAGGAGGGGTTCGACGTGCTGTGGCTCTGGAGCTTCACCATCGCCGCGACGAGCGGCGCGGGCGCCAGCGCGAAGCCGAGGCGCCAGCCCGTCATGGCGTAGGTCTTTGAGAGCGACCCGACCACCACGACGCGCTCCTTGGCGCCTTCGAACGCGGCGACGGAAAACGGCTTGTCTTCGTACAAAAACTGACAATAGCACTCGTCGGTGAGCAGCAGCGCCCCGTGGCTCGCCGTCACTTCCAGGATGCGCTCGAACTCGGGCTTGGAAATCACGGCCCCGCTCGGGTTGCTCGGCGAATTCACGATCACGAGGCGCGTCCCGGGCGTCAACGCCTGGCGAACCATTGCGGCGGTCAAAGCGAAGTCCTCTTCCTCGCGCGTTTCGAGCAGATTGGCCCGGCCCCCGGCGTAGTTGATCACGTCGCGGAACGTCACCCAGTAGGGCACCGGAAGGAGCACTTCATCGCCCGCGTTGATGAGGCAGGAAATCAGGTTGAAGATCGCCTGCTTGCCCCCGGCGGTGGCGATAACCTCGGACGGCGCATAGGCGGTTCCAAAATCGGCGGCATGTCGGGCGGCAATCGCTTTCCGGACTTCGAGCGTCCCGCCCGCGGCCGTGTACTTGCTGAAGTTGTCGCGGATGGCGCGGATCGCCGCTTCCTTGACGTTGTCGGGCGTCGGGAAGTCCGGCTCCCCGGCCCCGAAGTCCACGACGTCGGCGCCCTCGGCGCGCAGCTTCTCGGCTTCCATCATCACCGCCAGGGTGGAGGACACCGAGATTCTTCCCACGCGCTCGGAGAGCGCAATGTCTGCGGGACGGGGACTGGCTTCTAATTTCGCCACGGTTTACACCTTCGCCCGGAGCCGTTCTTCTACCGCGGGCGGGACCAGGCCCCGAACGTCCCCGCCCAACTGCACGACCTCCCGCACCAGGCGAGAACTCAGGAATGTGTACGCCACCGCCGGCATCATGAACACGGTTTCGAGATTCGGGTCGAGCTTGCGGTTCATCAGCGCCATGTTCATCTCGTTCTCGTAATCGGAGATCGCCCGCAGGCCCCGCAGGATCACGCGCGCCTGCCGGCGCACCGCATAATCCACCAGCAGCCCGTTGAACGATTCCACTTCCACGTTGGCGCTGCCCCGCGTCACGTCGCGCAGCATCTCGACTCGCTCTTCGATCGTGAACAGCGGGTCCTTTTTCTCCGGATTGCGCAAGATCGCCACCACGAGCTGGTCGAAAATCTTGCTGCCCCGCTCGATCAGGTCGAGGTGTCCGTTGGTCGGCGGGTCAAAACTCCCCGGATAGATTGCGATGACGCGTTGTGCCCGCACGGGTCTTCACCTGGTGGTTAATTCCGGTCTCGTACTTGGCCTTTCGCTCGTCACTCGTCACTGGTCACTCATCACTCCTATGGTGGATTGGCTTTCCACCAGGTTTCGATTATATGCGTCCCCCGCAAGAGCGTCAACGTAGAGAGTAGTGATTAGTGGATAGTGGAGAGTGGAGAGTGAATCTTGAAGACGACACAGTGGATAGTGGTTTGGGGGCTGCTCGCTTACGGTCAAGGCTCGGATTGGAGCCGGTTCCCGCTTTCTTCCGGGTCCTTGCTCCTGACTTCTATCCTCCACCTATTCACTATTCACTAATCCCAGTTCCCGTGCTATGTTGACGGCACCGGGGAGGTCCCCGTTCGGAGAAATTTGGGGAGGAATCGCGATGTCAACGGTTGCGGGGGCGGCAGGCTTTCGCTTCGACGAGAAGACGGCGCAGCAGTTGAGCGCGATCTACCAGACCGATGACATCAAAGAGATGCAGCGGCAGTACCGCGTCTGGTTTGATCCCCGGCCCGGCGAGCGGATCCTGGACGTGGGCTGCGGGACCGGCGTGAACGTTCTGGCCATCAGTAAGCTGGTGGGGACTTCGGGGAAGGTGGTGGGGATTGACAACAGCCCGGCCATGCTCGCCGTGGCGCGCGAAAAAGCTTCGGCCGAGAACGTCGCGTATCGTCAAGTGGCGGTCGAGGAGATGGACTTCGCCGAGAACAGTTTCGACGGGGTCGTGTGCACGCAGGTGCTCGGCTACGTGGCGGACCCGGTGGCGGTGATCCGTTCCCTGCTGCGCGTCGTCAAACCGGGGGGCCGCGTCTTCGCCGCCGAAACCGACTGGGACACGCTGGCTTATTACATCCCCGACAAGGAGTTGCAGCGCAAGGTGACGCTCAGCTTTACCGATCATCACGGCGACGGGTGGGTCGGACGGCGGCTCTATGGCATGTGCCGTCAAGCGGGCGCCGCCGAGATCGAGCTGCATCCCTACGTGATTCATAACGCGGAGTATTCCATCCGCAAGTACGGCGGCCCGCTGAGTTACGTCATCCGCGATTACTTGCTGCGGTCGAAGAAGTGTACGGAGGAGGAGGTCCGGCGCTGGCTCAAGCTGCTGAGCGAAGCCTACGACGACCACACATACTTTTTCAGCCTGAGCCGGTTTGTCTGCATTCTGAGGAAGTAGCCACGGCACGTTTGTTGTGGTGAGGATTCGTAGATGCCCGAAACCAGCACGCGGATGCCGGAGAGGGCCAGAGAGGGTGTGTTCGAACGATTCGGAGGCATCAGAACTCATCATCGCAGAACTGCGCGACGGGATGCAACCGGAGATCTTCCCGAAACGGTTCTTCGCGATCTGATCCCGAAATCGGATCGAATCCCGCGACGATGGTCCCACGGGTGTAACAAACCCCTCCACACCAAGCTGGTTGAAAAGCGCTCGGTCCTGTGGAGCCGGACACGAACCGGACGGTCCCGCACAGAGTGCGGACGATAGGGTTAATCCTAACCCGGCAGAGCCGGAACCAAAAAGGTGTTAGGTGCCAGGTGCCAGGTGTTAGGGGCGAACCCCAAATATGACGGATTCCGAATTCCGGATTCCGAAAAGTTGGGCCGCTTCCGAAATAGCTCTACAGGCCAGAGTGTTTGTTGTTTCCTGATCTTTTTCCCAAGCCGGTGGTGGTCGAGTTTGATCAGCGGGAGGGCAGTTCCGACGGCGGCGCGGTTTTGCTGAAAGCGGCGGACCGGCGCTATGGGCTGACGGAACGCCTGGCCGCCTGTCTGCAGGACGAGCGGCAGGCGGGCAAGATTGATCA
>CAYWWM010000072.1:0-9062 GCA_964461735.1 uncultured Solibacteraceae bacterium
CGGCGCCGTCCGGCTAGGTTTGCCACGAGGCAGGTGTGCTCGTGAAAATGCCATAATGGAAGTGAATGAGGGAAAGCCTGAAACGAATCGAGCACGAAGTGGTGGCTTGCACGCGCTGCCCGCGGCTGGTTGCGTACCGCTGCAGGATTGCGCAGGAAAAGCGGCGCGCCTACCGCGACTGGGAGTATTGGGGGAGACCGGTGCCGGGCTTCGGCGATCCGCAAGCGCGGCTGCTGGTGATCGGACTTGCGCCGGCGGCGCACGGCGGCAACCGCACCGGCCGCGTCTTCACGGGCGATAGCTCCGGCGACCTGCTGTACGACACCCTCTATCGCACGGGGTTTGCGAACCAACCGCAGTCCGTCTCGCGCCACGACGGCCTGCGCTTGCAGGGAGCTTATATCACGGCTGCGGCCCGTTGCGCTCCGCCGGGAAACAAGCCGCTGCCGGAAGAATTTCGCAATTGCCGCGAATATTTGGAGCGGGAGATTGACTTGCTCCAAGAGGTGAAAGTTGTGGTTGCGCTGGGCAAGATTGCCTTTGACACGTACCTCTCGATTCTCCGGGAGCGAGGCTTAATCGCCTCCCGCGCTCGGAAAAACCCACGGCACAAAGAGCGTGCCGTGGCTACCCCGCGCGCCGCGTTCCGCTTCGCCCACGGCGCGATTTACAAACTCCCGCCGCCGCTGCCCATCTTGATCGCTTGTTATCATCCGTCGCGGCAGAATACGCAAACGGGGAAGCTGACGCGGGAGATGTTTCTCGATGTTTTTCGAAAGGCGGCCTCAACCTCGTAAAAGGGAAGGAAAAGATAGAATTCTTCCGCTTTGCGAGTCCTTTACTGTCCGCCAAATGCTGTTCTCAGTCGTAAGGGGAAGGCCACCCCCAGCCATGCTCCTGTACGATAATGTGTAACAAGGGGATTGCCGCTGTAAAGTGGCTGACCCTGAGACGTCAGAAGAGGAAATCCATCAAAGGGTTGTTGTCCTCGGTTCAAATTCAAATCCTCGGGTATGAACTGCTCGTACTTCTCGCGATCTTTCAGGGCAGCTAGGTACGCCGCGTGGCGGAAACCGATGGACGGCACCTCTCTTGCGGTAAGGGCAAGGCCAGCCACAAGGTCAAGATATTTGCTGATACGATATCCCATACCAAAAACGAATCCGTCAATAGCGTCATTGGCCCCATCAGGAGAAAACCTGAGGCTTACGAAAGCACTCCAAGGATTCGGCTCCCCGAACCCTATTCGAGGAAATCCTAGGTTGAAGGCTCCTCCCACGATCAGGTCCGCTTTGCTCCGTCCGAGTGACGTAGCCGAAAGGACATTATTGTTGTTCAGAACCTCGTAATTCACTGCGCCACGCGAAGTGATGAGAGTCCCAGCACCGATGAGGACATTGAAAAACCCGGGATCGAAAGCGACAGTGGGGCCATCCATGGTAGTGGCAGTTTCCCGTACGATTTCGGTCGAACCTCTGGTAGCCTTCCACGAAATGCTGCCGGAGGCGATTTCCGATTTGGTGCCGGCCAAAGCAAAGGTAACCGTCGGGTTGTCTGCCGAGGCCTTGAACGCCCACGTGTAAAACCCTTCTGCCTTGCCGGGAGTCAAAGGGGTCCCCTCGAAGCGCGCAAAACTGGCTTGCTCGGGAACTTGGAGGAATATTGTCACATATTCGTCTTTCTTAACTTCTTTGAGGATAAAAGTATATTTCCAGCTAGTGAGGTCGTTTTCATCGGATCGCGCCACCGTGGCGCTGACACAGCCGTTAGTAGCGCAGGTCTGTGTCTGCGCGAACAGAGGAGATGCGGCCAGCATTAACAGCACCAAAAAGATCCACCTACGCCTCAAGGTCATAACTGCTCCCCCCAATTGGATTTCATCGAGCTAAGTCGTCGGAAAAACGGAAAAACGTGCCGCCGACCGTGCCGCGCACGGCTAGGCGCACTTCCGTTTCTCTTTTCGTGGTGCAGCGTAATGGGCGCGGCGGGGCCGCGTCAATTGCATTCCGTTAGCATTGGGCGCTTTTCGTTGACATTTTCTGCTGCTGCACCAGCCGGAAGCGTTGGGGCGTGGTGCCGTAGTGCCGGATAAACGCCCGCACGAAGCTCGAAGGATGACCGTAGCCCACGCAGTACGCCACTTCCTTGACGCGCATCTGCGTGCCTTGCAGCAGGTCGGCGGCTCGCTCGAGGCGTTTGGATACGACGTAGAACCGCAGCGGCACACCCGTTTCGGCCTTGAAGAGGTGTCCGAGCCACGACGGGCTGAGATTCACGGACTGCGCCACCGAGGCGGGCGTCGTCGAGATAGTTAAGATGCTCAGCGCCTTCTGAATGCGGTGATCGGCAACTGGTCTGGAAAACTCCATGGTCCCTCCACCCTGATTTGAACGGTTTCCTTTGGATCAACGGGAACGGTCACCAATCGGACCGCGAGTTCCAACGGGGCGAAATGGGTTTGCAAAGCCACTCCTGGGCCGCTTTCACAGTTGGTGTAGACCAAGGATTCAGCCGCCCCTTGCGGGGCTTGGCCGTAGAATGTCTCCGTTTCCCAGGACTTACGTCCTGGGCTACTGTCGCTTGCCCCTGCGGGGCTGCTTGCAATCACTATACAGCAACCCTTTCAATGGCCTAGGCCGCTTCCCATCCCCCCATATAGAAAGGCGAGAAATCGGCAAAAAACCTTTAACGTCTCGAAATTTTTTTATTGTCAGCCACGAGGGCCGGGGAAGGGCGCTGCAAATAAGGGAACCTAACGAGGACAATGTTTTGCAAAGTCTTTGAGGAAGCGGGAGAGCGTACGGGAGCCGGCTGAGGGAGTTCAGGGGTTGCCCGAGACGCCGCTGGGCTCCTGAATGGTTGATGATGGATGACTCGTCACCCACAAGTTTCGCAACGACGACAATGCCAATGCCAAGAGCGCGACCGCGCACGCCCGAAACGTGAGCCGAGCCCACCGGGTTCCGGCGCGGCGGAAAGCGCGATCCACCAGCGCTGCGAAGAGGAACGCCCACACGATGGACGACGCCAAGAATCCCGCGAAGAAAATGCTGAAATCAAGCGGTGTCGGTTCTTGCACGCCGATGGCGTTGAGGGCAGTTCCGATTGCCGCCCAAAAGGCCACATTCTGCGGGTTTGTAAGTGACAACAAAACGCCAGAGCGCAGCCCCTGCCGAGTGAAGCCCGAGTCACGCGCAATGCTCGCGGCCAACTCGCGCTGGCTCGCCCGCCACGCCTCCCATGCAAGCCACATGAGATAGCCTGCGCCAGCGATTCCGATCGGAATTCGCAGGATTTCCAACTGCAACAATAGACCAACGCCGGCCAAGCCCAAGATTGCCCAAAGCGCATCCCCTGCAATCGAACCGATCTGTACCGCAAGTGCAGATCGGAAGCCACCGCGCACGCCATGATGAACGGTCTCGGCAAACACCGGACCTGGTGCTGCGTTGAAAACCAAGCCGAAGCAGAAAGCGGCGATGAGAAGCGTGAGCATAGCATCCCCTGCGGCGGTTAAAAGCAACTACCACGTCAGCAATTCCCGCAGCGCGTGTTCGATGGTTTGGGCCTGCGGCAGGATGGCTTTTTCGAGGTCCGGGTGGTAGCCGACGAAGGTGTCGAGGGCGCCGACGCGCTTGACGGGGGCGTCCAGGCGGTCGAAGAGCTGGTCGGCGATGCGGGCGGCGATCTCGGCGCCAAATCCGAATGACAGGCAGTCCTCGTGCGCTACCAGCACGCGGCTGGTCTTCGAGACCGAGCGCGCAATGGCGTCCCAGTCGCAGGGACTGAGCGAGCGCAGATCGAGCAGCTCGACGTGGAAGCCTTCCTGCTCGAGTTTTTCAGCGGCTTGCAGCGCCTTCTGCACCACGGCGCCGTAGGTGACCAGCGTCACGTCGCGGCCTTCCTTGACGAGGCGGGCTTTGCCGAACGGGATCATGTAATCCGGGCCGGGATACGGGCCGCGGTTGTAGGGCTGGCGGTAGAGGTGTTTGTGTTCGAGGAAGAGTACCGGGTCGTCGCAGCGGATGGCGGTGCGCAAGAGCCCGTTGGCGTCCTGGGCGGTTGAAGGCAGCACCACGCGCAGCCCGGGAATATGCGTAAAGGTGCTCTCGCCGCACTGGCTGTGGTAGACGGAGCCTCCGTTCAGGTAGCCGCCGTAGGCGGCGCGAATCACCACCGGGCAGGAAAAGTTGCTGACGGAGCGCCAGCGCAGCACGGCGAGCTCGTTGCGGATTTGCATCATGGCCGGCCAGATGTAGTCGAAGAACTGGATCTCGACCACGGGCTTCAACCCGCGCGCGGCGCAGCCGATAGCGCGCCCCACGATGTTGGCCTCGGCGATGGGCGTATTGTAGACGCGCTGCCCGCCGAACTCCCGCTGCAGGCCGTGCGTCACCTTGAACACACCGCCCTTGCCCTTGACCTGCTTCAGGCGCTCCTCGCGGCTGGAGTCGGCAACGTCCTGGCCGAAGATGACCATGCGGGGGTTCCGGCGCATTTCGTCCCGCAGGCAGGTGTTGAGCGACTCGGCCATGGTCAGCGGCTCGCCCGTCGGCTGGGGGTCGCTTTCGAAGGCCCGGCCCGCCGGGTCAACGGCCGGGGAATAGACATGCAGCGTCGCCGAACCGCTCTTGGGCGGCGGGGCTTGCAAGGCCCGCTCGGTGGCGTCCTCGATTTCCCGCTGCACTTCCTCTTCCACCGTGGCGCGGGCTTCGGCGGAGAGGATTCCCTCCTGCTCCAGAAATGCGGCCAGTTTCGGGAGCGGGTCTTGGCGGGCCTCCTCGGCCAGCTCTTCCGCGGTCTTGTAGAGCTTCTGATCGTCGGAGACGGAGTGGGAATGCAGGCGCACCACGTGGCCGTGAACGAGCGCCGGCCCGCGCCCCTCGCGGCAATGCGCCACGCCTTCCTGCAGCGCCTGAACGCTGGCGAGAAAGTCGGTCCCGTCCACTTCCCGGCGCAACAGGTTGGGATAGCCGGAGACCAGGCGCGAGATGCTCCCCCCGGCGGTCTGGTGCTCCACCGGAACGGAAATGGCGTAGCCGTTGTCCTCGATCAGATAGAGCACCGGAAGCCGCTCTTGGCAGGCGGTGTTGAGCGACTCGAAGAATTCCCCTTCGCTGGTCGAGCCGTCGCCGCCGGTGACGCAGACGACCTCGCGGGTCTTGGCGTCGCCCGCCGCTTCGGGGCGTGACTCCGGGAAGCGGCGGTAATAGACGCCGGCCTCGGCGCAGCCCACTGCCTGCAACCACTGCGTTCCGGTCGGACTGGACCGCGAAAACAACTGCAAGCGGCGGTGGCCCCAATGGGAAGGCATCTGCCGGCCGCCGCTGAAGGGGGCTTCGGCGGCTCCCACCGCTTCGAGCAGCAGTTCGAGCGGCGTCACGCCGGTCGCCAGGGCCAGCGCGCGCCCGCGATAGTAGAGGAACAGCCAGTCCAGGCCGGGCCGCAACGACGCGGCTGCCGCCACCTGCAAGGCTTCGTGCCCGGCTCCGCTGATCTGAAAATAGATGCGCCCCTGGCGGTGAAGCTGAATTTCCTTCTCGTCCATGCGGCGGGAAAGCAGCATGGTCCGGTAGGCCCAGAGCAGGCGCTTCGGGTCGAGTCCCGCGTACTTGGCCGGGCCTCGCAGGGATGGCGTGGTGGCTGCCATTCGCGTTCCCCCTTCGTGAGAATCAGGCGTCCGCCCGCAGGTTGCCCGGACGGATGAGTAGGTTCAGACTTGCAGCCGGGTTTTCCGGTTCCCTTTCGCTCTTGGATTGACTTTCGCAGGCCCTGGCGCGCGGGCCTTGCCCGATTTGCGGTGACGCCGGATTGAAGGTCTCATTATCGCCACCTGGGACCCCGGTGTCAATGAAGATCGGCGAAGGATCGCGCAACGTAAAATGTAACCCGGAGGGGATCGTCGCGCAATTTTTAAGGCACTACCAGGTCTTTCGCGTCAGTGCCAAATCGTCCGCTTTCGGATACAATTGGGCCGATGCGCTGGGAACCACACAAATTGCGGGCCGTTTTTCCTTTTCATCTCGCGCTGGGCTCGATGCTCGGCCTATGGGTCTTCCTGGCTGCGTCCGCGGACGTAGCCGACCCGGACCTCTGGTGGCACCTACTGAATGCGGAATACCTGCTCACGCACGGAGAGCTGCCACGATTCGACGCCTTTTCCTACACCGTCTCAGGCGATCCCTGGATGAATCACGAATGGCTGGCTGAGATCCCCTATTACCTGGCTTGGCGCGCCTTTGGGTTCCAGGGGCCCTACGTGGTGTACCTCACTCTGCTGGAGCTGATTCTCCTGGGAGTTTTTTATTTGTCGTCCAAGAACACCGGCAACGTCAAGGGAGCATTTCTGACTTCCTGCTTTGCGGTGATCCTGGCCCGCGTCTCGTTCGGCCCGCGCACCCTGCTGTTCGGATGGCTCTACCTGGTCATCCTGCTGTTGATCCTGTGGCGGTTTCGCAGAGTGGGCCGGGGACCGCTGTGGGCGCTGCCCCTTCTGTTCTGCCTATGGATCAATTCCCACGGCTCCTGGCTGATTGGGCTGACCGTATTGGGAATCTTCATCGCCGCCGGGCTGGTGGAAGGGAACTGGGGACAAGTAGAAGCTGTGCGCTGGACGCCGGCGCAGGTGCGCCAGCTGCTGCGAACAGCCGCCGCCTCCCTCGTGGCCCTGTTTGTGAACCCGTTCGGATACCGCTTGGTCCTCTACCCCTTCGACTTAGCTTACCGCCAGACGCTCACGGTGACGTATGTCGAAGAGTGGCTTTCGGTGGATTTCCACACGCCTCGCGGAAAGATCGTGATGCTGGTCCTGTTGGCGCTGTTAGTCGGCGCCCTGGCGCCGCGTGTTCGATGGAAATTGGAAGAGGTGGCTCTCTGTGTGCTGGGCATCTATAGCGGAATCACCTACAGCCGGTTTCTCTTTCTGGCCGCTATTCTGGTGACCCCGGTGTTGACAAAATTCTTGCATCGGTTGCCTCCCTACAAGCCTGAGATAGACAAGCCCCTGCTCAATGGCGTGTTTCTCGCCGGGTCGGTGTGCGTCGTCGCGCTCCAGTTTCCTTCCGATGCCAAGCTCGAGCAAGTCGTTGCCGAACGCTTCCCGCGGGACGCCATGACTTATCTGGACACCCACCCCCTGGACGGCCCCGTCTTCAATTACTATATGTGGGGCGGCTACATCACGCTGCAACGCCCGGAGATCAAGACGTTCATAGACAGCCGAAGCGACATCTTCGAATACCGCGGCGTGCTGCAAGACTATATGGATGTAATCTCGTTGAAAAAAACCGTCGAGGTGCTGGACAAGTACAAGGTCCGTTATGTCCTATTTCCTCCGGCCGAGCCGCTGTCCTATTTTTTGCGGCACACACGCGGCTGGTGCCCTACGTATGAAGATTCCGTGAGCGTCTTGTTGGAGCGCGTGGGGCCGGTGCCTGGTGACACAGCGGCCTCCCGGAGCGGGGAAATGCGCCGGAGCCCGCTGGAAGGCGAGATGGTCTTATGCCCCGCTTCCCACTAAAGAGCCTAGCGCCCGGCACAACCGCAGCCGGGCACCTGCAACGCAGCGAACCACAGCGGCCGTCCGGCGATGGCGTGCAGCCCCTTCGCTGCCTTCGACGGAGATGGGGAGCAGCGGCGTTCGCCTTGTTGATCGGGGGGAGCTTCGCCGGCGGGCAGATAGCCCGTTGGCCAGTTCGACTCCGTTACCCCGGCGATGGAAACGTGGGGGGCGACAGCATGCCGCTGGTGGAGACAGTCCATCTCCGCCAGGGCATCCCTATTTACGCACGGGCATCCGCGCAACAGTACGACGGCGCCAATTGGGGACCGCTGTTTTACTTGTTCGGATCCCGGCTCGTGAACGCCAAGAACCCATCTTATTTGCCGCTCCGTCTGCTTGCACTGGGGGGAACTTTGGGCTGCGCGGCGGGCGTTGCGCTGCTCGCGTTCTGGTTCGCTCGAAGCTACTTCGCGGCAGCTTTGGCTCCGCTCATCTTCCTCGGCTATGGATTCGTCACCCAACACGGTGTATCGGCGCGTCCGGATACGGTGGCCATGCTGTTGTGTCTTGCCGCTTTTCTGGTCGTTTACCGCTCGCGAAACTCGAGGGCGCTGTTGCTTGCGATCCCTCTGTTTCTATTGAGTTTTTTCTATAAGCAGCAGCTAGTCGCAGGTCCTGCCGCAATCCTGATTTTTCTCTTGTGGGAGAAGCGCTACGACCTGGCGGCCAAGTTCGCCGTGTACTTTGCGCTGGGGGTCACGGGGCTCCTCCTTTTCTTTCAGTTCGGCGTGTTTTCCGGCCAGGCGTTTCTCCACCACTTCTTGCTCTACAATCTGCTGCCGCTCCAAGCTTCTAACTTGATTCTCGGCGTGGAATTCTTTGTCTTGATCCTGTCGGTTCCGATTCTGGTTGGTCTGCAATCACTGCGAGAGCAGCCCGACCGGCTCCTCAGTTGTTACCTCACCGTCTCGGTCCTTCTGAGCCTGCTCACGGTGGCGCGGGTGGGCAGCGATACGTACTACTTTTACGAATCCGTCCTCATCCTGTGTGTACTCTTCGCAGGGCTCATAACCAAAAGGCTTCGAGACTCGTTGCGTGTGGCTGAACCCCTGGTGCTCCTGGCGGTCAGCCTCTTTCTCGGCCAGTGGTTTACCGTTTCTCAACCGCAAGAAAGTGATTTTGCCCGTGCAGAAACCATTCAGAATTTCTTGCAGCAGAATTTCACTCCGGGGACTGCGGCGCTCGGCTATTATTCCGGAGACCTCCTGCGAGCGGGGCTCCATACACCGCTTTCCAACATTTTTCATTACACCGCCCTGGTCCAGACGGGCGCCCTGCCGGCCGGGGATCTGCCCGCTGCGATTGAAAACCACCGGTTCGGTGTCGTTGTCCTCAATTTCCGCCTCCACCCGGACCGCGACGACTATTGGGCCAACTTTTATTTGAGCAAACCGACGCGGGATTCCATCCTGGAGCACTACCGGCTGGAAGCCGTCCTGGAAATGCCCGCAGTGCAAAGATTACAGCCCGATGACCGCTGGTATCTGTGGGTCCCCCGGAC
>CAYWWM010000073.1:0-8990 GCA_964461735.1 uncultured Solibacteraceae bacterium
CGTGTCGGACGCGCCGGTAAAGGCCACGCGGCGCACTTTGGGATTTGAGATCAGCTCTTCGCCGACGGTGCTGCCCGGCCCCGTGACGATGTTCAGCACGCCCTTGGGCAGGCCGGCCTGATTGAGCATTTCGACGACGCGGATGGCGGTCATGGGAGTGGTGCTGGCGGGCTTGACGACCATGGTGTTTCCCGCGGCCAGCGCCGGGCCGACCTTGGTGCCGGTCAGCGTGATCGGAAAATTCCACGGCGAAATCCCCACGCACACCCCCACCGGGCGGCGCAGCACCAGCCCGAAGGCGCCCTTGTTCGGGAAGTCGGGCAGCGGCACGTGCGCGCCGCGCACCTTGGTCGCCAGAGCCGCGTAGAACCCCAGCCCGTGCATGAAGTGCTCGATCTCGACCATCGCCTCGGCGACGGGCTTGCCCTGCTCGCGGCTGAGCATCAGCGCCAGTTCGCCGTGCGCCGCGTGAAACATCTCGACGGCCTTGAAGAGAATCTTCGAGCGCTCTTCGGCGGTGGTCTCCGACCAGGTCTCGAACGCCGCCTCGGCCGCGTCCACGGCTCGCTTGGCGTCCTCGCGAGAGCCTTTGGGAACCGTGCCGACCACCTCGCCCGTGGCCGGGTCCTTCACCTCCTGCCGCTCGCCGCTGGCGGAGTCCACCGACTCGCCGTTGATCATCATCTTCAGGTCCAGCTTGGTTTCCGTTGCAGTTGCCTCGCTCATCGAATCCCCCTCAGTCAAAATTAAAATAATGCTTGTTTGTTGAGCAAGAATTTCTCCGTGCTCTCTGTGCCTCTGTGGCTAACGTTCGTCTTGGCTGCGGCTTACGACCCCTGGTAGGTCGGCTGCCGGCGCTCGAGATACGCGCTCACGCCCTCCCGGCCGTCCTTGCTCTCGTAGAGCTGCTGGAGCGTCTCGTGCTCGATCAAGATTCCCTCCGCGATCCCCGTCTCGAGGCTGGCGCGCGCCGCGAGCTTGATCCTCCCGACGGCTTTGGCGGCCTTGTTCGGCGGGCAGAACTGCCGCGCAAACTGCATCACGTCGGCCCAATAGGTAGCAGGCTCGTAGACGTAATGAATGAGGCCGAGATCGTAGCCTTCCTCAAAGCTAAGGGCTTTTCCCGTGGTGAGAATTTCAATCGCCTTCGCATAGCCGAGAATGCGCGGCAGGCGCTGCGTGCCGCCGACGCCTGGCTCCAGGCCGAGCGTGATCTCCGGTAGACCCAGGCTCCCGCCGTCCCGCTTGGCGAGCCGGAAGTCGCAGGCCATCGCCAGCTCCATCCCGCCGCCCATGCAGTGCCCGTTGATGGCCGCGATCACGAGCTTCGGCGTGGTTTCCAGGCGCCGCACCGTCTCGCCGGCGTGCAGCGAGAAGTAGTAGAAGTGATGGGGCGGTTTCTCGTTCAGCATCTTGATGTCCGCGCCGGCGCAGAAAAACTTCTCCCCCGCGCCCCGGATGATCAGGACATGGACCTTGTCATCCATGCGCGCTTCCAGAATCGCCGTGTCGAGATCGCGCATCACGTCATAGTCGTAGACGTTGGCCTTGGGGTTGTTCAGCGCCAGGGTGGCGATCCCGTCCTGCGTCGAGTAATCCACTTTTCCCATTCCTACGCTCCTCGCTTCCGATTGATTTCGAACCACTAATGGTGTTGATAAACGGGGCGGTTCGTGGCAGGCAATCCCGCGGTCTATCCAAAGCTCTAGCCCTGATCTAGCCCCAATGCCGATTCTTCCGGAGGTGGAAGAATTCGACAGCATACCACACAACTGAGCCGCGATTCCACTTCGGCGCTCAGGAACAGGTCACGCACTCACAGTGGGCATGCTCATTCAAACTCCACCGCGTACGGCATGCGCGCCCAAACCGGACTCGGGAAGATGCGCTCGATCTGCTTCCAAGGCAGCACCTGGCCGGTCCAGGCTGCATACGCGGCGCGAATGTTTTCTTCTTCCAATCGTTCCAGCACCAGCTCGATCAGGGACTTGCTGCGCGGGTATTCGACCAGCTCGACCTGCGCGTCGGGAGCAATTCCGGCGTTCTTCTTCAAAATGGCGAGCGCGGCGTCCAGGCCGCCCAGCTCGTCCACGAGGCCGTTGCCGCGGGCCTGCTCTCCGGTCCAGACCCGGCCTTGGGCGATCTGGTCCACTTCTGAGACGGTCATTTTTCGCGCGTCGGCCACCTTAGCCAGAAAGTCCTGATAGAAATCGTCCATCAACGCGCGCACGCGCTCGCGCTCCTGGGGAGTGTAAGAGCCGTAGTCGGAGTCCATGGCGGAAAACGGCCCCCGGCGGATGATTTCCTTCTGGACGCCGATCTTGTCGTAGAGACCTTTCAGGTTGAGCTTGCCGTAGATGATCCCGATGGAGCCGGTCAGCGTGCCGGGCTGCGCCACGATGGGGTCGCCCGTGGCGGCCATGTAGTATCCGCCGGAAGCGGCGAGGTCCGACATCGAAATGACGATGGGCTTCTTGGCCCGCAGCAGCATCATGCTCCTCCAGATTTCGTCGGAGGCAAAGGCGTCCCCGCCCGGACTGTCAATGCGCACCAGCACCCCTTTGGTGGTTTCATCCTCGGAGACGGTCTCCAGGATCTCGGTCAGCGTGTCGGACCCGAGCGACTTGCCGCCAAACACCGGGTCGAATTCGTCCTCGCCTTTGGTGATGCTTCCGACGGCATAGACCAGCGCGATCCGCTCGCCCCCGCCGAGGCCCACGTCGTTGCGCGGCACGCGGCGGTACGCGCGCATTTCCATCTTCTCCGGCTCCTGCTCTGGGTTTTCCGCCTTGATCCGCTCCCACACTTCGTCTTCATAGGAAAGCTCGTCCACCAGGCCGAGCTCGAAGGCGCGGTCCGCCTCGAACGGGCCGCTCTGCTCGATCTGGCTGCGCAACTCGTCGGCGGAGCGATCGCGCGCCGCCGCCACGGTCCCGATGAAATTCCCATAGACGGCGTCCAGCATGGAGGTGGTCGCTTCGCGGAAGGCGTCGCTCATGCGGTTCTCGGTGAACTGGTCGGAGAAGTTCTTGTAGCGCCCGATGTGTTCGAGATCGGCCTGGATGCCGACCTTGCCCAGCATGTCTTTGAAGAAGGAAATTTCCGCGCGCATTCCCTTGAGGTCCAGGAGGCCGGAGGGGGAAAGGATCACTTCGTCGGCCACCGTTGCGAGGTAGTATTCTCTGGCCCCCGCCTGTCCGAGCAGCGCGATGACTTTCTTGTCCTGCTGGCGAAACTTGGAGAGCGCGGCGCGCAACTCTTCGAGCTTCGCCCACCCGGCCTGAATGCCGGCGGGCTTGAGCAGCACGCCCGCGATGCGGGAGTCGGCCCCGGCCTTCTCCAGGTTTCGCAGCAGCGGAACGAAAGTGGCCGGCGCGCCCCCGCCGAGGAGCTGGCCGGAGATGTCCGGCGGATTCTGCTCGGGCAGCTCCCCGCTGACCTCGAGCACCAGATACGTGTTGGGCGAAACGGAAGGAGGCCTCTGCTGGAGGTAATAGCCGACGAGGCTCGCGGCCACCAGCAACAGACTCATCAGAGTCATGCCCGTCACGACACCCCAAAGCCATTTCTTCATTTTCTCCTCCTCGGCACAAACCGGTCATTTGCAGCTATGGCAGCTACCCCGGCACGGTCGCGCGGGCAAGCGGAATGGGGACTTGCTCGACGATCTCGATTCCGAAGCCTTCGAGCGCCACAACCTTGCGGGGGCGATTGGTGAGCAGCCGGACCGAGCGCAATTGCAAGTCCGACAGGATTTGCGCGCCGATACCCGATTCATGCTGCGTGCGGCGCTGGTGGACGGGTTCGCCCGCTGACGCAAACAGTTGGCGGTGGGAAATGACGCGCGCATCGCCCCCCGGCGGCGTTTCCAGGCCGAAGCCCTTGCCCGTCTGGTGCAGGTACAGAAATACGCCGCGCCCCTCCTGCCCGATCCGTTCCAGCGATTTCTGAATCAGCTCGCGGCAATTGCACCCCGTGGAGCCGAACACGTCGCCAAGCAGGCAATGGGAATGCACGCGAACCAGCACCGGCTCCTCCCCCTGCACGTCACCCATCACCAGGGCCACATGGACTTCCGGATCTATATCCGACTCATACGCGATCAACCGGAAGACGCCGTACGGGGTTGGCAAATCGGATTCGCCGATGCGCCGGACGTAACGCTCGGTGCGCAGCCGGTAGCGGATCAAGTCGGCCACCGTGATGATGCGGATGCCGTGCTGGGCGCTGAATTCTTGGAGCTGCGGGATGCGCGCCATGGTGCCGTCGTCATTCATGATTTCGCAGATCACCCCGGCCGGGATCAAGCCCGCCAGCCGCGCCAAGTCCACGGACGCTTCCGTCTGTCCGGCGCGGACGAGCACTCCCCCGGTGCGCGCGCGAAGCGGGAAGACATGCCCCGGCCGCGCCAGATCGGCCGGCCGCGTCGCCGGATCAATCGCCACCAGCACCGTGCGCGCGCGGTCGGCGGCCGAGATGCCCGTGGTCGTGCCGTTCTTGGCGTCCACGGATTCGCAAAACGCCGTGCCGTAAGTGGCCGTGTTCTCCGAGACCATCAAGGGAATCTGCAACTGATCGAGACGCTGCTCGGTGAGCGTCAGGCAGATCAGCCCGCGCCCGTACTTGGCCATGAAGTTGATGGCCTCGGGCGTGACCTTCTCGGCGGCCATGGTCAGGTCGCCCTCGTTCTCGCGGTCCTCATCGTCCACCACGATCAGCATCCGGCCGCTGCGGAAGTCATCCAGTGCTTCCTCGATCGTGGCAAAGTTGCGCTCGTCATTCATGCGGTCCGACCTCGGGAAGGCTATTTCTCTCTTGCAGATCAATTATACCGGATACCGGAACGCTCGCGCGCTGTAGGTGAACGTTGCACGTTTCGAGCCGCATCGTATTATCATGAAGATTCGTGGGTCAGCATCGGATCGAAAGGAGTTCTGCATGAAGGGCGTAGTTCTGGCAGGTGGATTGGGATCGCGGCTCTCCCCGCTCACCAAGATCACCAACAAGCACCTGCTGCCGGTGTACAACGAGCCGATGGTCTATTATCCCATCCGAAAGCTGGTCGAGGCGGGCATCCGCGACATCCTGCTGGTCACCGGAGGCCAAAACGCCGGCGACTTCCTGCGCCTGCTTGGCAACGGAGAAGCCTTCGGCCTGCGGCAGTTCAACTACGCCTATCAGGTGGGCGAAGGAGGCATCGCCGACGCTCTGCGCCTGGCCGAACCATTTGCCGACGGCTCGCCGCTCTGCGTCATCCTGGGCGACAACATCATTGAGGGCAGCATCGCAGAGATCGCGGCGCAATTCGGCCGCCAGGGCCGCGGCGCGCACATCGTCCTCAAGGAAGTGCCCGATCCGCAGCGCTTTGGCGTCCCGGTGTTTGACAGCGGCCGCATCGTGCGCGTCGAGGAGAAGCCCAAGAACCCGGCTTCGAAGTACGCCGTGATCGGAATTTATTTTTATGACGGCACGGTCTTTGACCGCATTGCCAAGCTCGTTCCGTCCGGGCGCGGCGAGCTCGAAATCACCGACCTCAACAACAGCTACCTCGCCGACGGCCTGCTGAGCCACAGCATCTTGGACGGATGGTGGACCGACGCCGGGACGTTTGAGTCGCTCCGCCTGGCGACCAATCTGGTGGCTGAGTCCGCCAGGCCAGAAACCGGCGAACAGGGCACTCCCCGCCGGGACTAATTAGTCGAAAAGTTCCATTGACTTGCCGCCGCTCGCTGGCCTTTAATGATGGATGTTAGGGGTCTCAGCCCTAGCGTGAGTCAAAGTCCCCCCCCCGGACGAGAGGAATCGCTCTTATGCCGCATCGAAATACGCTCCTCGCTGGGATCGTGGCTGCCCTTCTGTGGGCCGGCTTCAGCGCTCAGGCGCAGAATCCACGCCTGGCAGTCAGCCCGGATGCGCTGTTTTTCCGCCAAGTGGGAACCGAAGCAAGCCCTCCCGAGCCCCGCGAATTCACGATTCATACTCGCGGCGGTGCGACGCTCGGCGCTTTCTCCGTGACCGTTGCGACAACCGGCGGCAACTGGCTCAACGTCTCCTCCTCGAATGGGACCGGCACTACTACCCTGACGGCGGCCGTGGATACTTCCGGCCTCACGCCCGGCATCTATTCTGGCGTGATTACGGTGACGGCGGAAGGCCTTGCAGGAAGCCCTTTTGAAGTTCCAGTAACACTTGAACTTTTGACCACCCCCGTGGGACGCGGCAGGGGCCGCGCGCCCGCTCTCATCGTCCAGCCCGACCGGCTGAAATTCAGGGTTCGGGGCGACGCGCCGGTTCCGGCAGCGCGTCACATCTTAATCCACCGTCCAAGCGGCGGCGACTTTCCCTGGACCGCTGTGGCGACGGTTCTGACCCCCGCCGCAGGAGCCTGGCTGAAAACGGCGCCTGCCTCGCCGGCCGCTGACACGGGAAGAACGTTTCTGAAAGTCAGCGTAGACCCCGCTGGCCTTGCCGAGGGCGAATACGAAGGAGAGATTGTCGTCACCAGCGAAAGCCACACGGCTACTGTGAGCGTGGAACTCGAAGTGGATGACGAAGGCGAGGGCGAGGACGAAGAAGAGGAGGGCGAGGAGAATGACGGGCAAGGCCGTGGACATTCTTCGAAACTTCTGGTAACTCCGCAGGCCTTGAATTTCATCGTGCTGCCAGGTTCTGACCAGCCGCTCCGGACCAGGACGCTGGCAGTTCACCGCACCGGGCGCGGCGACCCGCTGGCCTGGACGGCTGCCGCAACCGTGGACACTCCGGACGGCGGCACGTGGCTGACGATTGATCCCGCATCCGGCTCGACTCCCGGCGAAATTCTCGTGGTGGCCAACCCGGAAGGCCTCGAACCTGGAATGTACTCCGGCAAAGTCACGGTTACATCTGGCGGGCAGGAAGAAAACGTGCGGGTCTTTCTGCGCATTCTCGGGCCGGATCGGTCAGCGGTGCGCGTGCGTCCGCGCGCCTTGCGCTTTACGGCCACGCCGGGGGCGGGCGGAAGCGTCTCGCCTGCTTCCCTTCCCGTTTCGATCGAGAGCAATGCGACGGGGCTTACCTTTACGGCGGCGGCAACCACTGCCAGTGGCGGCACCTGGCTGCGCATTGCGCCCAACTCCGGCGCCGTGCCGGGCGAAATTACTGCGTCCGTCGTAGCCTCCGTTGCGACCGCTCTCGCGCCGGGCGTTTATACGGGGCAGATCGAAGTCACCATCGCCGGAGCATTCCAGGAAGTTCACACGATTCACGTTACCCTGAAAGTCTTCGGGCCGGACGATACGCCCCGCCTCAGGGTGGAGCCGGCCGCGGTGGCCTTCGTCGGCTCCCAGGGTGGCGCAGCCCCCGCCGCAAAATCCGTGCGACTGCGCTCCGAAGGCGCGGCCGGCATTGACTGGACCGCCACCGTGAACGTGGAGATAGGCTCCTGGCTGGGTTTGTCCGCCTTGTCGGGAACGGCCAACGCCACCGGGTCTTCGACCGTTGAAGTTTCCGGAAACATCGGCAATCTGCCGCGGGGGGTCTATCGCGGCACGATCACGTTCACGCCGACATCGCCGGCCGGCATTCCGCCGGTCGAGCTGCGCGTACGGCTGATCGTGCGGCGCCCGGGCACGGGACAACCTTCGAGTCTTTCTCTCCGGGCGGCGTCGGGCCACGCGCTAGGGGCATCGCCAGCGGCCGTCGCCGCAGGAGAGTTGATCGCATTCTTCACCGAGCCGGCGGATGCGTTCATCAGCGAGGTGGACGCGCCGCCGAACCTCGGTGTGACGGTGCTCGACTCCGAGGGCACGCCCGTCGTGGGCGCCCGCGTGGTCGTCCGGTCCTCGAACGGCGAACCGGATGTGACGCTCGCCGACGTGGGCGGCGGCCGTTATGAAGGCATCTTCCGGGCACTGTCGAGCGGCCTCGTAGTGCTGACCGCATCGGCGGAGATCGGCGGCCAGACGGCTCCGACCTTCGGAGTCTACGGCGACATGGAAGCCGCAGCGCGCCCGCCCGCCGCTGTTTTCCAGGACGGCGCGGTGAGCGCGGCGAGCTTCTCTTCTGGGCCGGTGCCGCTGGCGCCCGGCTCGATCGCTTCGCTCTTCGGATTGAACGTGACCAACGGCGCGGCCTTTGCTGCCGGACTTCCTTTGCCGGCAGTCTTGGGCGGCGTCCGGGTCACCATCGGTGGAATTCCGGCGCGCTTGTTTAGCGTCTCCGCGGGCGAAAATCAGATCAATCAGATCAATCTACAGATTCCCGTGGAGCTGGACGGGCAGGCGCAGGCCGACGTCGTCGTCAACAACAACAGTGTCTTGAGCCAACCCCAAACCATCGCGCTCGGCAGCGCGCCGGCCTTGTTCACCTTTTCGCAGACCGGCGTCGGGCCGGCGGTGGCTTTGCGCGATGCGGACTCCTCTGTCCTAAGCGCCGGCAATCCCGCCGCGCCCGGAGAAGTCATTCGACTTTACGCGACCGGCTTGGGAGCGGTTGCGCCGCCGGTAGCGAATGGCGAAGCTCCCACCGGGCACTCGAGAACCGTCGGGACCGTTACCGTGACCATCGGCGGAAGGCTCGCCGAGGTGCTCTTCGCCGGTCTCGCGCCGCAGTCCGTCGGACTCTACCAGATTCACGCGCGCGTGCCGGACGATTTGCCTCGAGGAAACGCCGTGGTCGTGATCTCGGTGGAAGGCATTCCCGCTACCGGGCAGGCCACGCTCGCGATCCGCTGAGAAAATCCTTTACCACAAAGCCACAAAGACAACAGGAAGTCGAAGGCATTTCGCTTCGCAGCTTCCTGCGTACCTTCGTGTCTTCGTGGTGCTGATGAATTGCACGCGGCGGAACGGTGGTATGATGTGCCCTGCCTGGAACTTCAGACCGACTTGGCGGCTAGCGAGGGAGGGGAAAATGAGCGTGGCCCATTCACGGCAAACCTTGACTCTGTTCCTGGCTCTGGTCCCTGTCTCTTATACACATCTGACGCTGCCGACGATCTTACGCGTGTA